>NZ_JBEZJY010000010.1:0-233324 GCF_040651415.1 Streptomyces sp. NPDC048484 | reverse complement strand
TGTCATCGCACCTCTCTGTGGAACGCGTGGAGGGGCCCCGGCGCTGTTCGCGCCAGGGCCCCGAAGGAACTGCTACACCATCTGCCGGCCCTGATTGTGCGCCGGCCTTCTGTTTCCGCAGACCCGACCGAGCTGCTGCCGGGGGTACGGGGATCGCGGTTGCTTGACCGGAGACCACCTCACTATCGATGTCCTGCGGTACCCGGACTCAAGACGTCTGCCCGGGCGATCCTGATGGCGCTCAACTCCTCCGTTCTTCCCTCGGTGTTCAACTGCCTGCCAAACGGGGAACTGCGTACAGCTGGTGATGCGAACTGCTCAGTGGCCTGCGACAGCGCCACTCTTCGGCAGCCAGCCCCGTCGCCCGTCCTGCGTCTGCTCTGGCTTGGAACCCCACTGCCGAACTTCCCGGTGCGCGCGTCCGCAGCCGACGCCTTCACCGAGGTGCTGCTCACTGACTTCACTGCTGGGTACTGCGCACTGCACTTACGGGTAATGCCACCGCGTTGACTGCGGTCCTGCTCACGGCGGCCCCTGATCACTGCGGGCCACCCGGTCCGGTTGTCAGTCCCGTCGCCGTCCTGCAACATTCCTGGCTTCGAGACTCCACCACCGCACCGTCCTGCGCACTGCAACTGCGTGTACTGCCAGCCGGCAGTTCGTCTCTGCCAGGCCCCTTTGATCTCGGCTACGAGAGAAACCATAACCACGCCCGACACTCAATGTCTACTCCGGCCACCATAGATTTCCGCACGTTCGACGGCGAGGTAGTCGGCCTCGAACAGTGACGTGGACAGGTGCGATGCCGTCCCGGCCCGCTTAACGGGCCGCCGGCCGGGCACAAGCACCGCACAGACGGGACCGGGACCGGGACCGGACGATTCAGAGACCGGGGTGGCCTGATGGACACGATGAGCGTCAACGTCGCAACCGGCCGCTCCGCGACGTCCGTCGCCGGCGCACGCGATTGCGCCCGGGATTTCCTCGGAGGTCTCGACCGTCCGATCGCAGCCGAGGCTGCCGACACCGTGGTCCTGGTCGTCTCGGAACTCGTCACCAACGCCCTGCGCCACGGCGGCGGCACCTGTGTGGTCGGATAAGGGTGGTCGAGACGGGGCGGAGTCTGAGATTCCTGCTCAGGGCGGAGCCAACCGCCGACGTCTTGGGCGCTGGCGCACCGCCGCGGCCCGGACGGTGGAGAAGGATCTGCACCGGCTGATTCGGCGTGCCTGGATGCCCATGCTCGCGCTGACCGGCAAGGCCAGGCTCTGGGAGCCCCGGCGCCTGCGGCTCCGCTCGTTCTCCGCAGCCGGCCAGCTCGTCACCACCGGTCGGCGCAGGATTCTCCGCCTCGCCCGGCACTGGCCCTGGACCGGCGAGATCACAGGCGGCCTCGAACGACTCGCGCTTCTGCCCAACCCCGGCTAACCAGCAACGTTCACCGTCCCGGCCGGAGTCGTCGGCAGCCTGCTCGGGGGCCCCTGGTACGGCGGCCACTACGGCTGGTCCTGGCCGCACGGCTGGCACAGCGTCGGACACGCGGCCTGCGTCGCGGCCCTCGCGGCGGCGACGGTCACGGGGGACGACGACCACCTCTCCATGGTCGCGACCTCGCTCGACGCCCTCATCACCCGCGGCAAGGTCATGCCCCACACCGAGGCCGACTCCAGCCTGCCCTCCAAGTGGACGGCCGAACTCGGCCCGGACGCCCACACACCTACGCTCCACCTGCCGTTCCGGCACAACGACACCGGCTGGTTCGACTACAACCCGGTCACCTCGCCCATACCGGTGGCGCTGTGGCACCACACGGCCTCCGACACGGACCATGCCCGGCTGAAGAAGCTGCGCGAAGCCGACGGCATCGACTGGCGCACCCTCCGGCCGTTCCGCGCCAAGGAGGAGTCCGGACACGAGAAGGCCTGGTTCGCCTTCCTCGCCGGTGACGACCCCGGTTATCCGGAGCGCGTCCTCGCCACCGCCCAGGCCCAGGTCCGCCACCGTCTGCGCCGCGTCGACCGCTATCGCGGCATGGACGTGGACGAGACCGACATCCATGTATGGCAGCAGTGCAACCCCGTCGCCACCGAGGCCCTCGTGCAGCTGACCTGGGGCGGGCCCCAGGTCATGTACAACGGCGGTCTGCAGCAGGCCCGGCTGCGCTACCACGACGCCGAGGCACGGCGCGCCGGTTTGCCGCCGGATGTGGCCGCGCTGGTCACCTCCATCGATCCAGAGGCGACCACCGTCGAACTGGTCAACCTCTCTCCCGGGACGGACCGCACGGTGATCGTGCAGGCCGGCGCCTTCGCCGAGCACTCCATCGCCACCGTCCGCCACACGACCTGCGCGGACGACGGCTGGATCGGTGACCTGTACGACTACGGCCACACCGAGCCCGTCATCACCGAGGCGGAACTCTCGTGCGAGAGCGCCTACCTGACGGTACGGATACCCGCCTCCACCCGCATCCGTCTCGTCCTGCGGCTCCACCTTCGCGTCAACACCCCCAGCTACCGCACCCCGTTCAACACCCCGTCCGACGAGCCCTCCGCGGGCGTGGAGGAGAGCACGCCATGAGACGCGTCGCCCAGACCATCGGACTCCGGCCCGGACACTGGCAGAAGTACCTGGAACTCCACCCGGCTGTTCCGCCCGGCGTCGAAGCGGCCCTGCACCGGGCGCGGATCCGCAACTACGGCATCTTCCTCCACGGCGACGTGCTGTTCGCCCACTTCGAGTACCACGGCGACACCTTCGAGGCCGACATCGCCACCGCAGCCCTGCGGGAGCGGCCCCGGGACGAGTACGTCGTGTCCTCCAAGGTCGGCAGACTCCTTGTCCGCGACGAAGAGCCGCGAGGCGTCGACGGCGGGGGCTTCGTCGTTCGCGACGACCTGCGCCGCCAGTGGGACTTCAGCCGCGACGGCCCGGACGTCCGGGACACAGCGGGTGGACCGCTTCGGCCGCTCACTCGGCTACTGGAACGCGTGCCCCTGCGGCTGCCGGCCAGTGCTGTGGCCGGGTCATCGTGACGGCCTGGGGCCCCTGCCCGATGGATGTTCCGGCCTGCCAGCTGACCCTCGGTCGGCCTGCCGCCGGCCGGTCCCGCCGTCACTACTCGGCTGTCATGCCCCACGGGAGGGCTTCTCCCGACCGTACGTGGTCTCTCAGCCACAGCTCGGTGTTGCTCACGTGCAGCAGTGCGGCGGCCTGGCTGAGGGAAGCGTTGCGGGCGGACAGTGCCCGGAAGATCGCCTCGTGTTCGGCGAGAGTCCGCTCCGATGCCTGGGTGTCCACCAGGCCGCGCCAGATGCGGGCACGCAGGGTACGCCCGGAGATGCCCTCCAGGAGCGTGAGCAGGGTCTCGTTGCCCGTGGCGGAGATGACGGCGCGATGGAAGGCGGCGTCGTGGGCGTTGAGCCGCTTCACGTCGTCACGGGCGTCACGCATGGCCTCCAGGTGCCGCTCGACCTCGGCCAGTTGCTCGTCGGAGATCCGGGTGGCGGCCAGCGCGGTGGCGACCGGTTCCAGGAGCCTCCGTGTCTCCATGAGGTCCTGCAGCGCGGTCGAGTCACCCTGCAGCAGTTCCACCGCACCGCCGAGCCCCTCCAGGAGCAGGCTCGGCTGCAGGCTGGTCACGTAGGTGCCGTCGCCCCGCCGGACCTCCAGGACCCGGGCGACGGCCAACGACTTCACGGCCTCCCGGGCCAGGTTGCGGGAGAGGCCGAGCTGGGCGGCCAGCTCCTGCTCCGGCGGGAGCTTCGAGCCCGGTGGCAGTGCCCCGCTGCGGATCAACTCCCGGATCTGCGTAATGGCCTTGTCCGTCAGAGACACCGCGCACTCCTTCCGGGCCCGTTCGCCGCAGGCACGTCCGACCTGATGAGTCCCCGGGCGCGCAGATCGTCCCAAAGACTCTCGGGGATGTGCTGTCGGTGGAGTTCCACGTTCCGTCCGACCTGCTCCGCGGTCCGCATCCCGAGGGTGACGTTGATGATAGTGGGATGGCTGTTCGGGAAGGCGACCGCTGCCGCGGGCAACGTCGTGCCGTGCCCCTCGCAGACCTCGGCGATCGCCTGGGCGCGGGTGACCAGGTCCGGCGGGGCGGCCTGGTAGTCGTACTTCATGCCCTCGGCGGGCCGGTCGCTGGAGAGCAGACCCGAGTTGAACACGCCGACGGCCACCACGCTCTTGCCGAGTTCCTGCGCGGTTGGCAGGACGTCGTCGAGGGCTGACTGGTCGAGGAGGGTGTAGCGGCCGGCGAGCATGACCACGTCAGCGGCGGTCCCGCGCAGGAAGCGGGCGAGCATGGCGGACTGGTTCATTCCGGCGCCGATCGCGCCGATGACCCCCTGGTCGCGCAGGTCGGCGAGCGTGGGCATGGCTTCGTCGGCGGCCTGGCGCCAGTGGTCGTCGGGATCGTGGAGGTAGACGACGTCGAGCCGGTCGAGGCCGGTGCGGCGCAGGGATTCCTCGATGGAGCGCAGGACGCCGTCGCGGCTGAAGTCCCACTGGCGGCGCAGGTCGTCGCGTACGACGAAGCCCTCGCTGTCGACGCCGCGGGGCTCCTCGTTGGGCACCAGCAGTCTGCCCACTTTGGAGGAGACGACGTACTCGTCGCGGGGGCGGCCCTGTAGGGCGGCGCCCAGGCGGCGTTCGGAGAGGCCGAGGCCATAGTGCGGTGCGGTGTCGAAATAGCGCAGGCCGGCCTCCCAGGCCGCGTCGACGGCGGCCGACGCGTCCTCGGCCGAGGTTGTCCGGTACAGGTTGCCGATCACCGCGGCGCCGAAGCCTAGTTCGGTGAGCTCGACAGTGGTGCTGCCGACCTTTCGGCGCCCCGTGTTCCGATGTGTCAACTGTTCTCCCTGAGAAGCGGGTGCGGCACGGCCGCCCCGAGGCCTGTCACCTTCTGACGGTGGCCGGGCCGCCTGCGATGAGCGTCTCCACCTCGGCGCGTGAGGCCATGGACACGTCGCCAGGGGTGGTCATGGTGAGGGCGCCGTGCGCGGTGCCGTAGGCCAGGGCGCGGCCCAGTGCGGCGGCGTCGAGGTCCGCCAGTGGCCTGGCACCGCCCGCCGGTCCGTCCTCCTCACTGTCGGTGGTCAGCAGACCGTAGATCAGGCCGGCCGCGAAGCCGTCGCCGGAGCCGATGCGGTCCAGTACCTGCATGCCGGACAGGTGTGGGCCGCGGACGAACCCGGCGCGGGACGACCGGGCGGCCGACGACCAGTCGTTGACCCCGGCGGAGGGCGCTTCCCGCAGGGTCGTCGCGAGCACCTCTGCACGGGGCAGGAGCCCGGCCACTTCGAGGAGGGCGTCCTGCACCTCGTCCGCCCCGACCCGCAGCGCCCCTGGTTGGGGTCCGGCCAGGCCCAGGGCGCCCACGACGACATCGGCGTGGCGGGCGAGCCGCAGGTCGGCCTCGCGGGCGGCGTCAGGACCGCCCCGGCCGGCCCAGAGGCTCGGGCGGTAGTTGGGGTCGTAGGACACCGTCACGGCGTGCCGCCGCGCGGCGGCCATGGCCTCGTCCGCGACGTCGACGGTGGTGTCGGACAGACCGGCGAAGATGCCGCCGGTATGGAACCAGCGCGGCCCCGAGGAGAAGATGGCGTCCCAGTCGACGTCCCCCTTGCACAGCTGCGAAACGGCCGTGCCCGCGCGGTCGCTGACGCCCAGTGCGCCCCGGATGCCGTAGCCGCGTTCGACGAAGTTCAGGCCGTTGCGCGCGCCGCGGCCGATGCCGTCCCCGGGTACCCAGCGGATCAGCGAGGTCTCGACCCCGCCTTGCAGGATCAGGTCCTCGACGAGCCGGCCCACCTGGTTGTCGGCCAGGGCGGTGACGACGGCCGTGCGCAGGCCGAAGCAGCGCCGCAGTCCCCGGACGACGTTGTACTCGCCGCCGCCCTCCCAGACCTGGAAGGTGCGGGCGGTGCGGATGCGTCCCTCACCGGGGTCGAAGCGCAGCATCACCTCGCCGAGGGCCACCACGTCGGTCACGTCACACTCCCGTGCACGGCCGCGGCGGTCAGCCGGCGGATCTGTGTGAGCACCGTGCCGGCGCCGACGGCGCGATTGCCGCGGGTGGCCATTGTCTTGAACACCTGCTGTGCGTCAGAAGGACGGAAGGCGACCTCGGCGCACCGGGCGCCTCCCGCCGCGAGTGCCTCGGCCGGCGGGCCTGCGGCCGTGGCGGAGGACGCGGTCAGCACCGGCATGACGCGGGCTCCGTCCGGCACGGAGGCCAGGTCGGCGGTCATCGGCCGAGCCAGCCGCCGTCGACGGGAAGAACGACGCCGTGGAGGTAGGCGGCGGCGTCCGAGGCGAGGAACACCGTGGCCCCGGCGAGGTCGTCCGCGTGGCCCCACCGTCCGGCCGGGATACGGTCGAGGATGGCCTTGCTGCGCACGGGGTCGTCCTGGAGTGCCTGGGTGTTGTCGGTGGCGATGTAGCCGGGGGCGATGGCGTTGACGTTCACGCCGTGCGGGGCCCACTCGTTGGCCAGCGCTTTGGTCAGGCCGGCGACGCCGTGCTTGGCGGCGGTGTAGCCGGGGACGTTGACGCCGCCCTGGAAGCTGAGCAGCGACGCCGTGAAGACGATCTTTCCCTGGCCGCGTGCCATCATCGTCGCGCCGATGGCCCGGGTCAGCGCGAACTGCGCACTGAGGTTGACCTGGAGCACCAACTCCCAGTCTGTGTCGGTGTGTCCGGCGGCCGGGGCGCGGCGGATCGTGCCCGCGTTGTTGATCAGGATGTCCACCGGACGGTTCCGTCCGGCGAGGTCCGCGCCGAGAGCGCGAACGGCTTCGGGGTCGGCGAAGTCGGTGCGGATGGCCTCGAAGGTGCGGCCTGCGGCTACAACGTCCTTCTCCACGTGGCTGCCGGTCTCCTCCAGTTGTGCGCTGACCCCGATGACGTCCGCGCCGGCCTCGGCGAGGGCGCGGGCCATGGCCCGGCCGATGCCGCGCCGGGCGCCGGTGACGACGGCGAGCCTGCCGGTGAGGTCGAAGGCACTCATACGGCCGCTCCCTGGGCGTCGTCGGTGCAGTCGACGAGGATCTTCATCACGTTTCCGCCGCCTTCCAGGGCCTCGAACGCCGCGGGCGCCTGCGTGAGCGGCACGATCTTGCTGATCAACCGCTCTGCCGGGATCGTCCCGTCCGCCACCAGGGACACCGCGCGCTCGAAGTCGGAGCGGTCGTACAACCGGGCTCCCACCAGAGTGAGTTCACGCCAGAAGAAGCGGTGCAGGTTCACCTCCCTGGGACGCGGGTGGATGGCGACCTGGCAGAGGCGGCCGCGTACACCGAGGACGTCCACGGCCGTGTCCACGCCGCCCGCCGCTCCGGACACCTCGAAGGCGACCTCCGCCCCTGCCTCCTCCGTCCACTCCCCCACCAGAGCCTGCACGTCGTCGTCGGCCGGATCCCATGCCGTCAGCCCCAACTCCTGGGCCAGCGAACGACGGTGGGCGCTCAGCTCCACCACCCGCACGTCGGCGCCCGCGGCCCGCGCGACCAATGCGATGAGGATGCCGACCGGACCGCCGCCGACCACGACGACCCTCTCGCCCGTGGCCACCTCGGCGCGGCCGACGTCGTGCACGGCGACAGCTGTGGGCTCGACGAGCGCGGCCCGGTCCAGGGCGAGCGACTGCGGCAGTCTGATCAGCGTCGAGGCGGGCACGGTCCAGCGCTGCTGCATCGCGCCCGGGGAATCGATGCCGATGAAGTCCAGGTGCTGGCACACGTGTTGATGCCCGGCGAGGCAGGCCGGGCAGGTGTCGTCCCAGCGCAGCGGCATCACCGTGACCGCGTCCCCGGGCCGCCAGCCCTTCACGCCGGGGCCGAGGCGGGTGACGCGGCCGGACATCTCGTGACCCAGGACGACGGGGGCGGCGACCCGGGCGTCCATGTCGCCGTGGAAGATGTGCAGGTCGGTGCCGCAGATGCCGACGTAGGCGGGGGCCAGCTCCACCTCCCCCGGGCCGGGGGCGGGGGGGTCGACGACCGCGGTTTCCAGGGTGCGGGCGGCCTTGTAACGGACGGCGAGTGTCATGGTTTCGTCAGGGTCCCTTCAGCGCGGACGCCGATGGTCAGCAGCAGGTTGGCGTAGGTACGGGTGTCGGCGGTGACGACGGCCAGCGCCAGGTCGGGCGAGCGGGCGGCGTCGTAGAACGCGAAGCGTCCGAGCGCGTCGACCGGGAGGGGCTCCAGCATCGAGCGGTACTCGGCGATGGCGGGCGGCTCCGGCTGGCCCTCGGGTGGCACCATCGCGTACGCCGCCTCCACGGGCAGGGCGCGCAGCAGGACGTCGAGGACGGTCGTGACGTCCAGCAGGCCGGGGGCCAGGTTGAGGTGGACGGTACGGGCGCGTTCGCCGGTGGCGGTGCTCGCGGGGTAGTGGCCGTCGGCGAGCAGGACGCGGGCGCCGTGGCCGGCGCCGGCCAGGGATTCGAGGATCCCGGGGTGCAGCAGTTCCGTCAGGAGCACGACGTCGTCTCCTCCGTCGGTTCGGAGGTCAGGCGGTAGAAGGCGGTCGCGGTGCCGGCGAGCACCGCGTGGACCTCGGTGCCGGAGCAGCCGTCCAGGAGTTCCTCGACGGTGGCGGCCCAGCCGTTCCATCCCCCGGCGAGGTTCGCGACCGGCCAGTCGGAGCCGAACATCAGCCGCTCGGGTCCGAAGGCGGAGAGCAGCACGTCCCACACCGGGCGGATGTCGTCGACGGTCCACTTGTCGTGGTCCGCCTCGGTGATCAGCCCCGACACCTTGCAGCGGACCTGGGGGTGCCGGGCCAGGAGGCGCACCAGCCGGCTCCAGTCGGTCAGGTCCTGCCGGGCGAGCGGTGGTTTGCCGGCGTGGTCCAGGACGAGCGGCAGCTCGGGCAGCCGTTGCGCGAGACGGACCGCCTGCGGGAGCTGGTGGCTGCGGACCAGCACGTCGTAACCGAGGCCGCGTTCACCGACCGCTCTCAACCCCCGCTCGACTTGCGGTTGTTGAAGCCAGTGCGGATCGGGCTCTCCCTGTACGAGGTGGCGTACGGCCCGCAGGTACCGGCCCCCGGGTCCGCTTCGCAGGTCGTCGAGCACGTCGCCGACCGCGGGGGACGTGAGGTCCGCCCAGCCGACGACGGCGCCGATGAGCGGGTCGCCGCCGGCCAGGACGAGGAGGTCGCGTGTCTCGGGCACGGAGGCGATGCACTGGACGACCACCGTGCTCGTCAGCCGCCGTCCGTTGATCGGTCTCGTCGCGGCCGACAGCAGGGCGCGCGGGCCGAAGCTGCGGCGGAGGGGCTCGTGTCCGACCTCGTCGAGCCAGGACTGCGGCCGGACGTCCAGGTCCCACACATGGTGGTGGGCGTCGACGAGAGCCCGGGCGTCAGACACGAGCTGCCCAGACGGGGCCGTCGGGGTAGGTGTACTCCTTGAGCGAGTCCGGGTGCATGTGTGCGCTCAGCCCGGGCAGTGTCGGCGCGAGATAGTGGCCGTCGACGATGCGGACCGGGTCGACGAAGTGCTGGTGCAGGTGGTCGACGTACTCGATGACCCGGTCCTCGGTGGTGCCGGAGACGGCGACGTAGTCGAACATCGACAGGTGCTGCACCATCTCGCACAGACCCACACCTCCCGCGTGCGGGCAGACCGGCACGCCGAACTTCGCGGCGAGCAGCAGGATCGCGATGTTCTCGTTGACGCCGCCGACCCGTGCGGCGTCGATCTGGACGATGTCCACCGCGCCGGCCTGGAGTAGTTGTTTGAAGACGACCCGGTTGGCGATGTGCTCGCCGGTGGCGACCTTGATGGGCCTGAGCGCCTGACGGATGGCGGCGTGGCCGAGGATGTCGTCGGGTGAGGTGGGTTCCTCGATCCAGTACGGGTCGTAGGGGGCGAGGGCGCGCATCCAGTCGATCGCGGGGGCGACATCCCATCTCTGGTTGGCGTCGACGGCGATACGGATGCCGTCACCGACGGTCTCGCGGGCGGTGCGCATGCGCCGTATGTCGTCGTCCAGGTCGGCGCCGACCTTCAGCTTGATCTGGGTGAAGCCGTCGGCGACGGCCTCGCGGGCGAGGCGGGCCAGCTTCTCGTCGGAGTAGCCGAGCCAGCCGGGGGTGGTGGTGTAGGCGGGGTAGCCCTGGTCCAGCAGGTCGTCGATGCGCTGTGCGCGGCCCGGCTCGGCGCGGCGCAGGATCTGCAGGGCGTCCTCGGGGGTGAGGGCGTCGCTGAGCCAGCGGAAGTCGACCTGGGCGACCAGGTCCTCGGGTGACATCTCGCCGAGGAAGCGCCACACGGGCTTGCCCGCGCGCTTGGCGGCCAGGTCCCAGGCGGCGTTGACGACGGCGCCGGTCGCCATGTGGATGGCGCCCTTCTCCGGTCCCAGCCAGCGCAGTTGGGGGTCGTGGACGAGGGAGCGGGAGAACCCGCCGAGGTCGCCGCAGATTTCGTCGACGGACCGGCCCACCACGTACGGGGCCAGGGCCGCGATGGCGGCGGCTTGGACGTCGTTGCCGCGGCCGGTGGTGAAGGCCAGGGCGTGACCCTCGAGTTCGTCGCCGGCGTCGGTGCGCAGGACGACGTAGGCGGCGGAGTAGTCGGGCTCGGGGTTCATGGCGTCCGAGCCGTCGAGGTGTTCGGAGGTGGGGAACCGCACGTCCAGGACACCTAGGGCGGTGATGCGGGCGGGTGAGGGCACGGTGGAGGGCATGGCGGCAACTCCTGTGAGGAGCAATGGGGATTCGGCACCCTTGCGACGAGAGGTGAAGGAGGCGGAGGCCTGGCGGCCGGCGGCTGCCGCCCGGGTCACTCCTGGACCTTGCCGCCGGTGATGCGGGAGATGGCGAGGGCGACCAGGATGATGAGGCCGTTGAGGGCGCCGATCCACTGGGCGGGAACACCCGCCAGCGTGAGCACGTTCTGGATCATGAAGAGCAGCAGGATGCCGCAGAACGCGCCGAACATGGTGCCCTTGCCGCCGTTGAGGCTGATCCCGCCGATGACGGCGGCGGCGAAGACGGTGAAGATGTAGCCGTTGCCCTGCGCGGAGGCGACCGAGGCCAGGCGTCCGGAGAGCAGCAGTCCGGCGAGGGCGGCGAGCACGCTGCCGGCGACGATGACGGTCCACAGCACCCGGTCGGTGCGGATGCCGGCGGCCTTCGCCGCGTCGACGTTGCCGCCGATGGCGTACAGCGAGCGCCCGAAGCTGGTCCAGCCGAGCACCACGATCGCGATCGCGAACAAGACCAGGCAGATCCAGATGGACACGGGCATCCCGGACCATTCGGCGGTGCCGGGATAGAGCATCGACTTCGGCAGCTGGAAGAACGTCTGGCCGCCGGAGATGCCGGTGAGGATGCCGCGCAGCACGATCAGCATGCCGAGGGTGACGATGAAGCCGTTGAGGCCGAAGCGGATGATCAATAATGAGTTGATCACGCCGACGAGCACACCCACGGCCAGGGTGACGGGGATCGCCCAGGCGCCGGGAAGCAGTCCGAGTCCGTGTCCGGCGCCGACCGGGACGACCAGCCAGGCCGCGACGCCGGGTGCGAGGCCCATGGTGGACTCCAGCGACAGGTCCATCTTCTTGACGATAAGGATCATCGCTTGGGCGAGGACCAGCAGGGCCATCTCTGACATGGTCTGCAGGATGTTGATGATGTTGTCGGCCTGAAGGAAGACCGGGTTGACGATCTGGCCGACGATCGCAATGGCCACGATCGCGGGGACGAGGGCGAGGTCGCGCAGCCGGGCCAGGGGTATTCGGCCGCCGAGCAGCGCCGTGCGCCGGGGTTTGGGTTCCACGGCCTTGGCGGCGGCGTCCGCGAGGACGGTTTCAGGCATCGAGGTCCACTCCTTCCATCGCGGCCACGAGGTCGTGGTCGTGCCAACCGCGGGCGGTCTCTGAGGTCACACGGCCCTGGAACATCACCAGGACCCGGTCGCACATGCGCAGGTCGTCGAGCTCGTCGGAAGCGATGAGCACTCCGGTGCCGGACGCTGCGGTCTCCTCGACCTTGCCGAGGAGGAACTCCTTGGAGCGCACGTCCACACCCGCGGTCGGATTGATCAGAACCAGCAGCCTGGGATCGTCGGCCAGGGCGCGGGCCATGACGACCTTCTGCTGGTTGCCGCCCGAGAGCGAGGAGACGGGCAGACCGGGTCCCGACGTCTTGATCGCCAGCTTCGCGATCATGTCGTCGGCGAGCCGGTCCCGTCGGTCACGGCTGAGGAAGCCGTTTTGGCCGAGCCGGTGAGGAACGGACAGTGTGGCGTTGTCCGCGATCGACATGCCGGGGACGAAGCCTTGGTGGTGCCGGTCCTGCGGGACGAAACCGGCGCCCGCGGCGAGCGCTGCGGGCACGCTGCCCGGCCGGGGCCGCCGCCCGGCGATCTCCACGCCGCCCGCCACTGCCGCCCGCAGCCCTACGACGGTCTCGGCGACCTCGGTGCGCCCGCTGCCGGCCGCGCCCGCGAGGCCGACGATCTCCCCGGCGCCGACCTGGAAGCTGACGTCGTCGTACGTACCGTCGCTGCCCAGCGCCTGCACGGACAGCGCGGGCGTGACAGCACGGTTGAGAGTGCTCGACCGTGCCTGCAGCCGGTCGAGCGCCGCCTCGCCGGTCATCGCGGCGACCAGCTCGGTGTGGGTAAGGTCAGCGACCGGTGCCGTGACGATGTGCCGGGCGTCGCGGAACACCGTCACCATGTCGCAGATGTCGTAGACCTCCTGGAGGTGGTGGCTGATGAACAGGAAGGTCACGCCCTGGCGTTGCAGGTCGCGGATGCGGTCGAAGAGGCGGTTGATGGCCGCTGCGTCGAGCTGGGCGGTCGGCTCGTCGAGGATGATGAACCGCGCTCCGAAGGAGAGCGCCCGGGCAATCTCCACGAACTGCCGCTGCTCCACGCTCAGTTCGCCGGCAGGGGTTTGCGGGTCGACGTCCACCGACCACGTCGACAGCAGCTCACGCGCCTGCCGGCGCACACTCTGCCAGCTGATCAGCCGGCTGCGGCCGTGGTCGTGCCGGTTGAGGAAGAGGTTCTCGGCGACCGTCAGTGTGGGGATGATCGTCGACTTCTGGTAGACGCAGGCCACGCGTTGCCGCCAGGCGTCGCGGTCCGTGAGTCGTGGTGCGGGGCCGCCGCCGAAGGTGACCGTTCCCTCGTCGGGGGCCTGCAGTCCGGTGAGGACCGACACCAGCGTCGACTTGCCGGCTCCGTTGCGGCCGACGAGCGCGTGGGTCTCGCCGGGCCTGACGGTGATCCGGGCACCGTCGAGGGCCACCGTCGGACCGAATCGTTTTACTATGCCCGCCGCTTCGACGACGGGCGGACCCACCCGGGACCGTCCGTCGTCCGCCTGGCCGGGCACGGGGCTGACTGCCCGTTCCCCGTCGCTCATCACAACCGCCTACTCGTTAGCCGTCGGGTGCCTGACAGGGGTGGATCAGCCGAGGTTGTTGCCCCACAGCGACTTGTCGTCGCTCTTGACGCTGGGCACACCGCCGTAGGTACCGCCGTCGGCGGTGACCAGCGGCGCGGAGAGCTGGTCCTCCAGCAGTCCGTCGCGGACCTGGATGATGGTGCTGTCGTGGTCGGTCTTGCCCGGCTTGAACGTCTTTCCGTCGATGGCGGCCTTGAGGTAGTACAGGGCGTACTTGGCGTAGAGATCGGCCGGCTGGGAGACGGTGGCGTCGATCTTGCCCGCGGCGATGGACCTGAGCTCCTCGGGGATGCCGTCGTTGGACACGACGAAGACGTGCTTGTCGTCCTTCGGGTCGACCAACAGGTGCTTCTGCTTGAGGAGCTGGAGCGTGCCGGGCAGCGCGAAGCTGGACTGCATGTAAACGCCCTTGATATCCGGGTTGGCGGTCAGGTCCGTCTGCAGCTTCTGCGCGGCGACGGCGCCGTCCCAGTTGGTTGCCTCGCCGAACACCTTGATGCCGGGGTAGTCCTTCTTCATGCAGTCGTTGAAGGCCTGGGTGCGGTCCCGGCCGTTGATGGAGTCCAGGCCGCCCTCCAGCATGACGACCTTGCCCTTGCCGCGGAGCTTGGTGCCGAGGAACTGGCACGCCTTCTCGCCGTAGGCGCGGTTGTCGGCGCGCACCACCATGAACACCTTGCCGGTGTCGGGGCGGGTGTCGACAGTGACGACCGGAATCTTCTTCGCCTGCAGCTGCGCCAGCGTCGGTGCGATGGCGGCGGTGTCCTGCGGGGCCATCGCCATGCCCTTGACGCCCTGGCTGATGAACGTCTGCGCGTTGGCCGTGAGCTTGGCGACGTCGTTCTGGGAGTTGGTGGTCTTCAGGGACAGGCCGAGCTTCTTGGCGAACTCGGGCGTGTACTTGATGTAGGAGTTCCAGAAGTCGGTGTCGGAGCGGGGATAGTCGACGCCGATCAGCGGGGCGCTGTTCGACGAAGCGGTGCCGGAGCCACTGCCGCAGGCGCTGAGCAGCGCCAGCGCGGAGAGGGCGGAGGCGGTGGTGCATAAGGCACTTCTGAGTCTCATCGGTACTTCCTCGCGCTGGGTCTCGAAGCGGGGGGATTGTTTCGCCGGTGCTACTGCTGTGCGTCGCTCCCTGAGAGATGGGATGTTTATAGATGTCTAGGTGCGGTGCTGTCTAGAGGGAGGGGCGAAGTTGCCTGCAAATAAGACGTTGGCGATCTAGTGATCGCTCACTGGCGAGCTCCGAGTGGATCTATCCATCCCATCAATGTCGCCCATCCGTGATGCACCGGCGCTTGCGTTCGCACCCCCTGGGTGTTTCTGTGCTGTGGAGTCAGGGCGCCGTGAGCGGTCAGATTCCGAACGGGCTGCCATTCGTGGGCGGCGGGCATGTCGGTTAGCAGGCCGCTCCTGACGTTCACAGGGCGGCAGCGGCGACCGGTGACCCGGGGGGCGGTGTTTCCGCCGCCGACCCCCGTCGCGGGTGCCGCATCGCTGGTCCGGTCAGAGCCGCACGACGGCAGTGCGGGCCTTGGTGTTGCGCAGCCTCATCCGCTGGAGCGGCGCGACATCGATGCAGACGGTGCTGCCGCTCCGGGTCCGACAGCAGGGCAGCGGCAGCTCAGCCGCCCGTGTGATGGTCGCAGCAGGGGCCCGAGGCTTCCCCGGTGCGCAACACGCTCATCCTGCGGTTGCGGCTCCCGTTCTCGGCGACATCGTCGAAGACGGGCAGCGTTATGGAAACCGCCCGCTGGAGAATCGGACACCGACTCTTGCAGCCGACGGTTGAGCATTCCAGAGGTTCGCCGTACAACCTTCCGGCCTTTTCTCAGGAAGGTAACTTCCATCTCCAGCTCGCGGTTGCGTGTTCGAGTTCCTTCAGGCGCGCCCGCTCGTTCACCGTCAGTTCCGCATCGGGGGCCGGTTCCCGCTGCTTCTGGTACTTCTTTACCCAGCCGCGTAGCGTCTCCGAGTTCAGCTCAAACTCCCGGGCGGCTTCGGAGATCGTCTTGCTTGACCTCAACGCGATCTGGATGGCTTCCTCGCGGAACTCCGGCGAGTACTTACTGGGTGGCGCCACTTCTTCCTCGTTTCCTTGTTCAGGACAACCCTGTTGGGTGCCTGTCCGGAAACTTCGTGGCCCCTCACTCCTACTCACTCGACGATCTCAAGACTGCACTCGACGAATGGATCAAGATCTGGAACGAGGCCGCCCGGCCTTTCAAGTGGACCAAGACCGCCGATCAGATCATCGACCGCATTTTCCACTACTGCGACAGAATCTCCGGACCAGCTCACTAGGCCTTCCGGGCCAGTACGGCGGCGATGAGATGTTCCCAGACCGTGAGCTCTCGTCTTTCACCTCTGCCATACGCATTGTCGGTCTGGGCGGGGCGCCACAGGGACGCGGGGACGATCCCGGGGTCGAGGATCTGAAGGCCGTCCAGCAGGGAGGCGATTTCCGCATCGGTGCGCCATCGGCCGCGGCCGAACGTCTGCTGGAGGACCTTCTCGGCCTCTTCGGTCTCCGGGTTGTTGCCGGAGCGGAAGTGGCTGATGAAGAAGAAGCTTCCGGAAGGGACATGGTCCCGCCAGTAGCGGACGATGCCGGCCGGATCCTCGTCATCGTTGACGTGGTGGAGGATGGCGCTGAAGATGACAGCGACCGGACGAGCGAAGTCGATGATGTCGACGGTGCCGGGGTCCGTGCGGACACCGTCGGGGTTACGCACATCGGCCGCAACGACGCGCGTGCGGTCGTTGTTCTCCAGCAGTGCACGGCCGTGGACCAGCACTTGGGGGTCATTGTCGACGTACACGACCCGGGACTCGGGAGCGTGCCGCTGCACGACCTCGTGCACGTTCTCCGCGGTCGGCAGGCCACTGCCCAGGTCGATGAACTGCCGTACGCCAGTGGTCTTCGCGATCTCCCTGACTGCCCGCGCCAGGGCCGCGCGGTTGGCGAAAGCGATGTCCACCGAACCGGGCAGGTCGCGCTTGAACACATCGCCAACTGCCCGGTCCACGGCGTAATTGTCCTTGCCGCCGAGCAGGTAGTCGTAGACGCGGGCGATGCTGGGCCTGGTCGGGTCGATGGAGGAGCCCATGTTCGTCACGGCTGCCATTCTTCACCCCAACGCCGCCTGCCCAGGCCCGTTCTGGGAACTTCCGGCCGGCCGGGGCGACGCGAGGTCGGCAGCGAGCGGCGAAGGTGGTCGACCGGCGGCCGACGTGGCTGGACCATCCGCACAAAGAGTTGGTCACCCGGCTCCTGGCGGACACATGCGAGATCTGCGGGCACAACGGTGATGTGCAGGTGCATCACATTCGTGCCCTTTCCGATCTCGCCCATGCCGGATGGCCGCCGTCCGGCTGGACGCGCGTCATGCTTGATCGACGCCGTAAAACGGTCGTGGCCTGCGATGCCTGTCACGATCGGATCCACGAGGCGCAGGCGGCCAAGCCCTTCACGTCGTAGTCACTGGAGAGCCGGATGACCAGGAAACCGTCATGTCCGGTTCGGCGGGAGGCCGTGCGGAAAAGGGCCTGCCACGGCAGGCACCTCGCCGCGCGGCCGACCCAACGCCCTGGCTGACTGGCTGACTGGCTGCCGCGGACTCAATCACCGCTATGAACGAGGCCCCCGCAATTGGGCAGGAATCACCTTCGGACTACTCTCCGCCCTGGCCCTTGCCTGCTACACCGTCTTCGCGCAGCGCGTGGGCCGGGCCTCCTCAGGACTGGAGGGACTGGCCGTGTCGGTCTGCATCTCGGTGATGCTGCTCCTCCCCTTCTCCCTGCCCGCCGCTCCAAGCGTCAACGGATCTGACTGGGGCCTGGTCGCTGTCTCCGGCGTCGTGGGGGTGGCCCTCGCCTTCACCCTGGATTTCCAGGCCGTGAAGATGGCCACCTCCAAAGTGGTCGCGACGTTGTTCTCCCTCGACCCGGTGATGGGCGCACTGATCGGCGCCCTCGCCCTCGCCCTCGCCCTCGCCCTCGCCGAAAGCCTCTCCGCGCCAGTGCTCTTCGGCATGGGACTGATCGTCGCAGCCGGTGCCGTAGCGACCTGGCGTGCTGAAAGTCTCCCAGTTTCGCCGATGCCGACCAGCGCAGACCGCCCGTGACACACGGCAACGGGAAAGATCATCGGTCGCGCCCCACCAGCAGTCACTCCTTCGGCCCGGCCGGACCTCGACTTCGCCACCGAGCACCCCGCCGACATGACGGAGATCATCGAGCAGATGGTGCAGTCGCTCACCGAGGAGGGCTGGCAGATCACCGTCATCGACGTGGCCCCACTCAAGGCACGGTTCCTCGCCACCGACTCTGCCACCGAAGCCACCTGCGAGGTGGACCTCCTCAAGGAAGTCCGGTGGCGCCCGCCCGACGTCATGGACATCGGCCCCGTCCTGGACCTGGACGACCTCATGGGCACCAAAGTACGCGTCCTCGGCGACCGCGGGCTGGCCCGCGACGCCATCGACGTCCACGCCGCCGCCACCTCCACACCCTCCCCGAGCTGGAAACCCTCGCCGCCCGACGCCCCGACGAATTCGACCTCACCGAACTCCACGACCGGCTGGAAAGCCTGGGCTGGATCAGCGACGCCGAGTTCGAGGCCTACGGCATGAACACCACCCGCGTCGGGTCTGTACGGTCGATGGCAGATCTTGAAAGCGGAGTGACACGTGGTGACAGACGTAACCGCGTCGGCAGAGGCCGGTTCAACGAGCAGCCGAACTTGCGGAGTGTGATCGTGCAACCGGGAAATCTGATGCCTGGGAGCCGGCCGCCGTATCCTGATTTCATCCAGGAAGGAGCCGTTAATGAGTGTTGAGGCGATCGTGCAGACCGAGTTCCCCGAGGGATACGCGGTCTTCTTCGGTGCCGAGGGGAAGGTGATCATGACTCCGCAGAGCGAGGAGCACTCCAGCACGATCCGCTCGATGCAGATCGACTCCCTCGCGCTGGGGCGTCATGCCAAGGTCACCTCCGACGTGTACCTCGATTTCCCGGCCGACGAGAACTCCGCTCCGGATCTGGCGATCCTGCGGGAGGACGCGCAGAAGCAGGGCAAGCGCTACAGCTTCGAGGACGTGCTGCTGATCTCCGAGGTCGTCTCGACCTCCTCAGCCCGCAAGGATTACGACGACTGCACCGCCAAGTACGGCCGCTACGGCATCCCTGTCTACGTGATCGTGGATCCGTACGCCGCCGAGGTCGTCGTACACACTCAGCCCACCGGCAGCGGCTACGTCGCGGCGCACACCCACAAGTACGGCACAGGCAAACTCCCCATCGAGCTGGCCGACGGGCGGACCTACACCCTCGACCTGGACGAGCTGCCACGGCCCGATTCAGGGGCGGCGAACCACCCCTCCTGACCTGCGCAGAGTTCGCGTGCAAATGCGGTGCGGCCCGTGTTGACATGACAGCACGGGGGCGGGATCGAGACGGATCGAGCAGGGCGCAGGTGGATAAAAACAGGGCTCTTTGTTCCGATTCTTCGACGTTTCCGCAGGTCAGGGAGGTAAAGTTTTCGGGTTCGAATCCCGTTGGGGGCACGCAACACTGGGTGCGACGTGCAAGACTGAGTTCGCTCGATCGCGCACAACAGCTGGGTCCTGTGGAGCAGTTTGGAGTGCTCGCCACCCTGTCAAGGTGGAGGCCGCGCCCGCGGCGCAGGCGCAATCGGACACAACAAATCCCGTCAGGACCGCTGCGATCTTCATCGGATCGCGTGGCTGGGTAGCTCAGTTGGTACGAGCGATCGCCTGAAAAGCGATAGGTCGCCGGTTCGATCCCGGCCCCAGCCACAACCCCGAAGGCCCCGTCCACATGGACGGGGCCTTCGCTGTGCGCCGGGCGCCGGGCGCCGGGCGCCCGCCCCCAGCCCCCAGCCCCCAGCCCCCAGCGAGTCATGCGCCCCGCGCGAGGTCAGGCCGCCGCCTCGCCCGCTGAGCCCGCCGCGTGGGCCGGGGCCTGGGACGGGCTCCCGTCGCGGCCACCGGGGTGCCGGTGACGCCAGGTCCAGAAGACCGCGCAGGACACCAGCGCCCAGCCCGCGAGGACCAGGAACGGGAACGCGTGCTGGTGACCGGCGAAGTACACCGCCGTGTGCTGGGCGTTGATCGACGCCCCGGGCGGGAGCCAGCGGCCGATGACTCCGAGCGGTGACGGCAGCAGGGGCCAGGAGACGGCGCCGCCGGAGGACGGGTTGCCGAGCAGGACCATCAGCCCCCAGGTGGGGAGCATCGCCCAGCGCCCGACCATGGTGTTGAACATCGAGAAGACCATGCCGGACGTGAACATGGTCAGCGCGAGGATCAGCCAGGACTCGACGAACGGCAGATCCAGGGCCCCCAGCAGCCAGTCGACCACCGCCGCGATCGCGAACCCGCCGACCAGGGCGTACGCGGCCGTGAACGCGATGCGTTCCAGCGGGTTCAGCGCCCGCGCGTGCACGCTGAGCTGGATCGCCCCGACAAAGCCGATGATCACGGCCGCCAGGGAGATGTAGAAGATCGCGAGCCCGCGCGGGTCGCCCTCCTGCAACGGCTTGATGTCCCGGACCGTGACCGCCACCCCGGTGGACTTGCCGACGGCCGGCGCGGCCTGCTCCAGCACCTCCGCGACCGAGGCCCCGGACGCCCCGGAGACGTCGAGGACCACCGCCTCGCCGGAGTCCCGCACATCGAGGATCGCGAAGACCTTCTGGTCGTCGATCGCTTCTACGGCCGCTGCCCTGGTGTCGTAGGCGTGGATCTTCAGGGAGGCGTCGAGCGCCTTCTCCATCCCGGCGAGGAAGGCCTTGCCCCGCGCTTCCTCGTACGCGCCCACCATCGCGGTCGGCACATGGCGCGGGGTCGGGTTCGCCATGGAGTACGTGTACGAACCCGCGAACAGGCCCGCCGCGGCGGCGAGGATCAGCACCAGCACCGACGCGGGAAGGAAAGGGGACTCCTTGAACGAGCCCCAGCGCTCGCGCCGCGTGCGCGGCCTGCCGTGGGCACCGTGCGGCATCTCGGACATAGGCCCACGCTAAGGGGATGTAGGGGATATTTCTCCGCGAAGTGCGCCCCGGTTGTCCTCCGGTTTCCCACGGTCGCCCCCCGGTTGTCCCACGGTCGCCCCCAGCCGCCCCCTCGGTCATCCCCCCGGCGCGCGCCCCAGTTGTCTCCCTTTACGGGCCTCGCCGTCCCCCCAGCGCGTCCCCCACGCAAAAGCGTTCGCCTCTCGTTTCCCCGAGGTGAGATCCTGGACCGCGTATGTCTACGCATCCTGCCCCCGCCCTCGGCGATCTCGCCTCCCGTCTGGCCGAGCTGTCACTGCGCGACGCGCACCGGCTCGGGCGCAGGCTGGAGGGCGCGCGCCGGATCCGCAAACCCGAGGCCCGCGCCGCCGTCACCGCCGAGATCGAGACGGAGGTGGCCAGGGCCGAGGTCCGCATGGCCGAACGGCGCGGCCTCGTGCCCACCGTCTCGTACCCCGAGCAGCTACCCGTCAGCCAGAAGAAGGACGTGATCGCGGACGCCATCCGTGATCACCAGGTCGTCATCGTCGCGGGCGAGACCGGGTCCGGCAAGACGACCCAGATCCCCAAGATCTGCCTTGAGCTGGGCCGTGGCGTCCGCGGCATGATCGGGCACACCCAGCCCCGCCGTATCGCCGCCCGTACGGTCGCCGAGCGGGTCGCCGAGGAGCTGGACACCCCGCTGGGCGAGGCCGTCGGCTGGAAGGTCCGTTTCACCGACCAGGTGAACCCGCACGGCACCTTCGTCAAGCTGATGACGGACGGCATCCTGCTCGCCGAGGTCCAGACGGACCGCGAGCTGCGCGCGTACGACACGATCATCATCGACGAGGCCCACGAGCGGTCTCTCAACATCGACTTCCTGCTCGGCTATCTGGCCCAGCTGCTGCCCAGGCGGCCGGACCTCAAGGTCGTCATCACCTCCGCGACCATCGACCCCGAGCGCTTCTCCAGACACTTCGGGGACGCCCCGATCGTCGAGGTCAGCGGACGTACGTACCCCGTCGAGGTGCGCTACCGGCCGCTCCTCGAAGAGGAGGGCGACGATGCCGACCGCGACCAGATCACCGCGATCTGCGATGCCGTCGACGAGCTGCAGGGCGAGGGCAAGGGCGACATCCTCGTCTTCCTGTCCGGGGAGCGGGAGATCCGCGACACCGCTGACGCGCTGGACAAGAAGAACTACCGGTTCACCGAAGTGCTGCCTCTCTACGCCCGGCTCTCACATGCCGAGCAGCACCGCGTCTTCCAGCAGCACACCGGGCGCAGGATCGTTCTGGCGACCAACGTCGCCGAGACCTCCCTCACCGTGCCGGGCATCAAGTACGTGATCGACCCGGGCAACGCCCGTATCTCCAGATACAGCCACCGTACGAAGGTCCAGCGGCTGCCCATCGAGGCGGTCTCGCAGGCCAGCGCCAACCAGCGCAAGGGCCGCTGCGGCCGTACCAGCGACGGCATCTGTATCCGGCTCTACTCCGAGGACGACTTCCTCGCCCGCCCGGAGTTCACCGACGCGGAGATCCTCCGTACGAACCTGGCGTCCGTCATCCTCCAGATGACCGCGGCCGGGCTCGGCGAGATCGAGAAGTTCCCCTTCATCGACCCGCCGGACCACCGCAACATCCGCGACGGCGTCCAGCTCCTCCAGGAGCTCAACGCCCTGGACCCGACGGAGAAGGACCCGCGCAAGCGCCTCACGGACACCGGCCGCAAGCTCGCCCAACTGCCCGTCGACCCGCGGCTGGCCCGCATGGTCCTGGAGGCCGACAAGAACGGGTGCGTGCGCGAGGTCATGGTGATCGCGGCCGCGCTCTCCATCCAGGACCCGCGCGAGCGGCCGGCCGAGAAGCAGGCACAGGCGGACCAGCAGCACGCCCGCTTCAAGGACGAGACGTCCGACTTCCTGGCGTACCTGAACCTCTGGCGGTATGTGCGCGAGCAGCAGAAGGAGCGCGGCTCGTCGTCGTTCCGCCGCATGTGCAAGCAGGAGTACCTGAACTTCCTGCGGATCCGCGAGTGGCAGGACATCTACTCGCAGCTGCGGACCGTCGCCAAGCAGATGGGCCTCCATCTGGAGGAGCCTGCGGCGGGTACTGACGCGCCCGACCAGCAGGTCCATCTGTCCCTCCTCGCCGGACTGCTCTCCCACATCGGCATGAAGGACGTGAAGGAGACCGCGAAGGAGGCCGGAAAGGAAGGCGGGCGCGAGGGCGCCAGGAGCGGCACGAAGAACGAGTACGTGGGTGCCCGCAACGCCAAGTTCGCGATCTTCCCCGGCTCGGCCCTCTTCAAGAAGCCCCCGCGTTTCGTGATGTCCGCCGAACTCGTCGAGACGTCCCGGCTGTGGGCCCGCGTCAACGCGAGGATCGAGCCCGAGTGGATCGAACCGCTCGCGGAGCACCTGCTGAAGCGCACGTACAGCGAGCCGCACTGGGAGAAGGACCAGTCGGCGGTGATGGCGTACGAGAAGGTCACGCTGTACGGCGTGCCGATCGTCGCCCAGCGGAAGGTCAACTACGGGCGGATCGACCCGGAGACCAGCCGCGAGCTGTTCATCCGCAACGCGCTCGTCGAGGGCGACTGGCGTACGCACCACAAGTTCTTCGCTGACAACCGCCGGCTCCTCACCGAGGTCGAGGAGCTGGAGCACCGGGCGCGGCGCCGGGACATCCTGGTCGACGACGACACCCTCTTCGACTTCTACGAGGAGCGGGTGCCCGCACACGTCGTGTCCGGCGCCCACTTCGACTCCTGGTGGAAGCACCAGCACAAGGAGGAGCCCGAACTCCTCGACTTCGAGCGCTCCATGCTCATCCGGGAGACGGCCGGGGCGGTCACCAAGGACGACTATCCGGACGCGTGGCGGCAGGGGCGGCTGAAGTTCCCTGTCACGTACCAGTTCGAGCCGGGCGCCGACGCGGACGGCGTGACCGTCCACATCCCGCTCCACGTACTGAACCAGGTCACGGACGAGGGCTTCGAGTGGCAGATCCCCGGTCTGCGGGAGCAGGTCGTCACCGAGCTGATCCGTTCCCTGCCGAAGCCGATCCGCCGCAACTACGTTCCCGCGCCCAACTTCGCGCAACGGTTCCTGGAGCGGGCGGTGCCCCTGCAGGAGCCCCTGACGGTGACCATGGCGCGTGAGCTGAAGCGCATGGTCGGCGTGCCGCTCACGGCTGACGACTTCGACTGGTCCAGGCTCGACGACCACCTGAGGATCACCTTCCGGATCGTCGACGAGCGGCGGCGCAAGCTGGCCGAGGACAAGGACCTGGAGGCCCTGAAGCTGCGTCTGAGGCCGAAGGCGCGCCAGGCGATCTCCCAGGCCGCGGCGGCGACGGCCGAGCGGGAGGGCGGGGAGTCCCTGGAGCGCTCGGGGCTGACCGACTGGACCATCGGCTCCCTCACCCGGGTCTTCGAGACGCGCCGGGCGGGCCAGCCGGTGAAGGCGTTCCCGGCGCTGGTCGACGACGGACCGGCGTCGAACACCGTCTCCGTACGCCTCTTCGACACCGAGGCCGAGCAGCAGCAGGCGATGTGGAAGGGCACGCGGCGGCTCATCCTGCGCAACATCCCGGTGAATCCGGCGAAGTTCGCGTCGGACAAGCTCACGAACGCGCAGAAGATCGCCCTGTCCGCGAACCCGCACGGGTCGGTCCAGGCCCTGTTCGACGACTGCGCCATGGCTGCCGCCGACAAGCTGATCGGGGACTTCGGAGGCCCCGCCTGGGACGAGGAGTCGTACCGGAAGCTGTACGAGAAGGTGCGCGCGGAGATCGTCGACACCACGGTCCGTACGGTCGGGCGGGTCGAGCAGGTGCTGGCCGCCTGGCAGGCCTGTGAGCGCCGTCTGAAGGGCGTACGCAGCCCTGTGCTCCTCGCGAACCTGGCGGACGTACGAGCACAGCTGGACGCCCTCGTACGGCCCGGCTTCGTCACGGCGACCGGACTGCGGCGGCTGCCGGACCTGATGCGCTACCTGGTCGCGGCGGACCGCCGGCTCCAGCAGATGCCGGCCAACGCCCAGCGGGACACGAGCCGGATGGAGAAGGTCCACGAGATGCAGGACGAGTACGCCTGGCTGCTCGAACAGATGCCGCAGGGCCGCCCCGTCCCGTCCTCCGTCCTGGACATCCGCTGGATGATCGAGGAGCTGCGCGTCAGCTACTTCGCGCACGCGCTGGGCACGGCGTATCCCGTCTCCGACAAGCGCATCGTGAAGGCGGTCGACGCGGCCGCACCGTAACGGCGCTCGCACGCCGAGTGAGTTCGCTCGGGGGGCCAACCCTCCTGTAGAGTCCTGTCTCGCAGCGCAACGCAAGATCGCACTGCGAAACCAGGTCCTGTGGAGCAGCTTGGAGTGCTCGCCACCCTGTCAAGGTGGAGGCCGCGGGTTCAAATCCCGTCAGGACCGCAGCAGATGGAGAAGGCCCCGCATCCCGAGGATGCGGGGCCTTCTTCGTGCGCCGGGGGCAGTCGCACCCTTGAAGGGGCACGGGGAACACCTTGAAGGGGCACGGGCGCCCTCCGAGGGGCACGGGAATCGCCTGAAGGAGCACAGGAATCCCCTGAGGAGCGCGGGAACCAACCCTCCGAGGGGGGCGCGGGCCCGTGACACGGGCGGCTCCCACGTGGGGGCTCCCGCGCGGGGGCGCGATCGGCCCCCATCACCCCCTCATCGGCCCGCGCGACTCCAAACACCAGCCCCACGAGCCCCCTTAAAGCCCCTCAGCCCCCTGAGGCCCGTGCGGCGGACTCGCGGTCTTGACGCCGTCACATTCCGCAAGTACCTAGAAACCAGAGCCCCAGACACAGAGCCCAGACCTGAGACCTGGGGCCGCGGGCCTGAGACCTCAGACCTCAGGCCCGCGGCCCCAGGCCCCACCGGAGGTGACCATGGCGGCAACCGCTCGACATGAGACGGGAGCTCTGCTCCGCGCCCACCTGTCGGCCGCCTCCGGGCATCGTCACCGGACGAGGCACTGCCCGATCTGCTACCGGCTCCTTCGGCTGGCCTCGGAGGCCGGTCCGGAGGACTCCGAGAGCGCCACGGAGGACGAGAGCCCCTCCCCGGCGTGAGAACCATGAGAACCGCCGGGAACCACCGCGCGCCAACTGCCCCTCGCGCGGCTCCAGATGCAAAGGTCTCCTTTAGCGCAGGTATGTCATGCGCAACAAGGACCACGACGTGTGACGGGTGTCACCGCATAAGTTTTCAAACCTGCGGAACTTACCCCCCACCTACAACAGGTCAATTTAATATGTGCAATTGCACTGTGCCCTGAGGTGACCCACAGCCGATCCGACAGCCTCACCCAGACTGCGACAAGGCCGCTCACAGATCCACCTGATACGCGCGCACATCCCATGACCAGCGCACAAAAAAAATCGCGCTGGACCCGGCGGAGTCCAGCGCGATCTACGACGCACCCACGTTGCTCGTGGTTCTTGCTCGGGCGTGGACCCCGTTGGGGCAGGATCCGCGTCGCTTGGAGCTTGGGTGGGGGCCTGCCGACAAAATGGGGGAACTGCCGGAATACCCCGCTATGGAGTTGTTGTTCAGGCTTCGCTGCGCTGCTGCGGGATGCCCGCCAGCAGAGCGCGAACCTCTGCTTCGCGGTAACGGCGATGTCCGCCGAGCGTGCGGATCGATGTGAGCTTGCCGGCCTTCGCCCACCGCGTGACCGTCTTCGGGTCCACGCGGAACATCGTGGCGACCTCAGCCGGGGTCAGCAGCGGCTCGGCATCAGGGGTGCGAGCGGTCATGAGCGGCCTCCTCGGGAGAACCGATCGTTCTCGGTTCTTTCCTCTAAATTCTGCACCTTGACCCGCGTTGCCCGAAATGGCGGATGCGGGTCGAGTCGGTTATAGGACGAACGGCTTGTCCTCGGCACTACAACTACACCATCCGTCCAGCCTCGTCGGCCAAACCGATGGAATTGCCCTCCCAGGTGTTCATCAGCGACGGAAGCCGATGGACCATGCCATAGCGGACAGTCACGCCGCTGTGACGATCAGTCACAGGACGATCAGGAGTCACGAGAACCCCCATAGCCGCGCAATGCCGAGATTCCGCCCATGTGCGGACAGAAAGAGCCCTCCCCGGACTCCTTGTCCTATTTTGGCATGAGGAGGGGCCTTGGGCGCAAGGTCCGGGTAAGTGCTTTCCATCACGCTTACCCCGTACGACCCGGATCGAGACTTACGTCCTGTCAGATCGCGTGACGCAGAGGAACCATCGGCCCTCCCCGGCCCCGAAAGCCGCCTCGAAGAACGCCCGTACGCCGTCAGATCGCCGTCGGTCCACCGTCGGTCCGCCGTCGGTCCGCCGTCAGTTCGCCGAACGACGGTCCCGGACCGACCGCCACCGTTCGACGAGCCGACCGTATGCCTCGCCGGCGCCGGGCCCGTCCCCCGCACGCAGCGCCTCGACGCCCTCGGCGACGTCCGCGGCGGAGTGGTCTCCGTCGAGTTCGTCGGCGGGCAGGACGTGTACGAGGCCGCCGTAGTCCAGTTCCACCAGCGAGCGGGGGTGGAACTCCTCCAGCCAACGCCCCACGTCCACCAGGCCGTCGATGAGCGGGCCCTCGTCGAGGGTGTCCCGCAGCGTCCGCAGGGCCCGCGCCACCCGCCGCCGCGCCTGCACCATCGGCGTGCGGTAACGGAGCACGGGCGCGTCCTCCCCGGCCCTCGGACCGCCCCCCGAACCGCCCCCGGACCCGGCCCCCTTGTCGTACTCGCGCTCCTCGTCCGAGACGAGCACGAACCAGTGCAGCGGGACCTGCCAGGTCGACGTGCGGATCCAGGGCCGGGCGTCGGGGTTGCGGCTCAGCCAGCGTTCGTAGTCCTGGGCCGCCTGACGGCGTACGAGCTCGGGCAGCGCCGCGTCCAGGACGGGGGCCGGCAACTCCTGCGCCAGCTCACCCAGGGCTTCCCAGCCGCGCAGCCGGGTCCGCCAGGGGCACACGCACAGCACACCGTCCAGCTCCGCGACGAACGCGTCGCCGCTCTCCTGCACCGGCACCGGGATCGGCGGCACGGGCAGCAGGTCGGCCAGCGAACGGCGCAGTTCGTCCTGGTACGAGGGGCGCTCGGAGCGGCGCGCATAGCGGGACCAGTGGCCGCGCTCCGGCTCCGGGAAGGCCGCGAGCGGTTCGTAGACGCGGAGATAGCACGCGTACGGAACGATCAACGAGGACACCTTGGGCACGCTTGCTCCCTCCCCATCCGGCCCGGTGAAAAACCGCGAGACCTGCGAGCCGGCGCGCGGGAAACCACTGCAAATCGTCCCACGCCCTATCGTGACCGTACTCCGGGAGGGGGTGATCCTGACCACTGCGCCGATGGCGGTCCCGCACAGGCTCTAATCTCGTGCCACACGGGCCCCCGCCACCCGTACGAGGGCCCGCCCGACCGCCGCCACTTACCTGGGAGTCACCACCGTGACCGACGTAATCGGCAGTCCTGACGACGTACTGCACACCCTGTTCCGGTCGGAGCAGGGAGGCCATGAGCAAGTCGTGCTCTGTCAGGACCGCGCCACCGGCCTCAAGGCCGTCATCGCCATCCACTCGACCGCCCTGGGCCCGGCCCTCGGCGGCACCCGTTTCTACCCGTACGCGAGCGAGGCGGCGGCCGTCGCGGACGCGCTGAACCTGTCGCGCGGGATGTCGTACAAGAACGCCATGGCCGGGCTCGACCACGGCGGCGGCAAGGCCGTGATCATCGGCGACCCCGAGCTGATCAAGACCGAGGACCTGCTCCTCGCCTACGGCCGCTTCGTGGCCTCGCTCGGCGGGCGGTACGTGACCGCCTGCGACGTCGGCACCTACGTGGCCGACATGGACGTCGTGGCGCGCGAGTGCCGCTGGACGACCGGGCGGTCCCCCGAGAACGGCGGCGCGGGCGACTCGTCCGTCCTGACGGCCTTCGGGGTCTTCCAGGGCATGCGGGCCTCCGCCCAGCATCTGTGGGGCGATCCGTCGCTGCGCGGCCGTACGGTCGGCATCGCGGGCGTCGGCAAGGTGGGCCACCACCTGGTGGAGCACCTGCTCGCGGACGGCGCCCAGGTCGTGATCACGGATGTGCGTCAGGACGCCGTGTGGCGGATCGCCGACAAGCACCCTGAAGTGGGGGTCGTCGCGGACACCGAGCGGCTGATCCAGATCGAGGGGCTCGACATCTACGCCCCGTGCGCGCTCGGCGGCGCCCTGAACGACCGGTCCGTGCCGGAGCTCACCGCCAGGATCGTCTGCGGTGCGGCCAACAACCAGCTGGAACACGCGGGCGTCGAGAAGGACCTCTCCGACCGCGGGATCCTCTACGCGCCGGACTACGTGGTGAACGCGGGCGGTGTCATCCAGGTCGCCGACGAGCTGCACGGCTTCGACTTCGAGCGGTGCAGGACGAAGGCCGCGAAGATCTTCGACACCACTCTGGCCATATTCGCTCGTGCGAAGGAGGACGGGATTCCGCCCGCCGCCGCGGCCGACCGGATCGCCGAGCACCGCATGGCGGAGGCCCGCCGTCCCTGACGTCCGGAGGTCGCTCGGAGGCCGTCCGGAGGTCGCCCGAAGGTTGTCCGGACGGCCCTGCGGGGTACCTGTCGGCAGGCGGGGGAGAGAACTCTCACGTTCGTCGGCGGGTCGCTCGTCGAGAAGAGGTTAAAATCGCGGTTGACCAGCGAGGACAGGGCACCTCGCGGGTGCTGGGGACAGGCGCGTCCTGCGGGCGACGTACCGTATGGGCGTGGGCTCAGGTACCGTGGAAGCCCTACGGACCGGTCTCTCCACGGAGAGTCCGTTCCAGATCGTGAACGCGTGTCAAGACTCTGGGGCCGTCGAGCCCCGTATCCGAGGGGGTCGAGCCATGGGGCGCGGCCGGGCAAAGGCCAAGCAGACGAAGGTCGCCCGCCAGCTGAAGTACAGCAGCGGCGGGACAGATCTGTCGCGTCTGGCCAATGAGCTGGGCGCTTCGACTTCGCAACAGCCGCCGAATGGCGAGCCGTTCGAAGACGACGACGAGGAAGACGACCCGTACTCCCAGTACGCGGATCTCTACAACGACGACGAGGACGAGGACGATGAGTCCGGTCCTGCGTCGCAACGCCGCGGGGCTTGACGCACCTGCTGCGCTCGTCGTTCTAGCTGCGCTTCACCCGGTCCGGGGCGGTTAGCCCGGACCGGGTTTTGTGCATGCCTGCCGCTCCGCCTGCATGCCTGCCGCTCCGCCTGCATGCCTGCCGCTCCGCGGGGTGCAGGGTTCACTGCGGGTGGTTGATTCGGCTGCGCGCTCGCCGTGGCTGGTCGCGCCCACGCGGCGGAGCCGCATATCGGCACAGCCCCGCGCCCCTGAAGGGCCGCCCCCGGTACGCCTACGCGTCCTACCGGGGCGCGTAGTCGCCGATCAGCGCCGCGCCCGTCTCGTGGGCGCCGCGGTCGGTGATCTCGCCTGCCACCCAGGCCTCCACGCCGCGGTCCGCGAGCGTGGCGAGCGCCGCGTCCGCGGACTCCTCCGGGACGATCGCGATCATGCCGACGCCCATGTTCAGCGTCTTCTCCAGCTCCAGGCGGTCCACCCGGCCGGTGGTGCCGACGAGGTCGAAGACGGGGGCCGGGGTCCAGGTGCCGCGGTCGACGATCGCGTGCAGGCCGTCCGGGATCACCCGGGCCAGGTTGGCCGCGAGGCCGCCGCCCGTGATGTGCGAGTACGCGTGCACGTCGGTCGTACGGGTCAGCGCGAGGCAGTCCAGCGAGTAGATCTTGGTGGGCTCCAGGAGCTCCTCGCCGAGCGTCCGCCCGAACTCCGCGACGTGCTGGTCCAGCTTCAGTTCCGCGCGGTCGAACAGGACGTGCCGGACGAGGGAGTACCCGTTCGAGTGAAGGCCGGAGGACGCCATGGCGACCACCGCGTCACCCGTACGGATACGATCCGGGCCCAGGAGCCGGTCGGCCTCCACGACACCCGTACCGGCGCCGGCGACGTCGAAGTCGTCCGGGCCCAGCAGACCGGGGTGTTCGGCCGTCTCGCCGCCCACCAGGGCGCAGCCTGCGAGGACACAGCCCTCGGCGATGCCCTTCACGATGGCGGCCACCCGCTCCGGGTGGACCTTGCCGACACAGATGTAGTCGGTCATGAAGAGCGGCTCGGCGCCGCACACCACGATGTCGTCCATGACCATCGCGACCAGGTCGTGGCCGATGGTGTCGTACACGCCGAGCTGCCGGGCGAGGTCGACCTTGGTGCCGACGCCGTCCGTGGCGGAGGCGAGCAGCGGGCGCTCGTACCGCTTGAGGGCGGAGGCGTCGAAGAGTCCGGCGAAGCCGCCGAGGCCGCCGAGAACCTCGGGACGCTGGGTCTTCTTCACCCACTCCTTCATGAGTTCCACGGCGCGGTCGCCCGCTTCGATGTCGACGCCCGCTGTTTTGTAGGACGCCGCTGCGTGGCTGGCACCAGTTGTCTCAGACATGAGGGTGAGAACTTTCGTGTCGTACAGCGGTGTCGCTGCGTGGTCTTACACGTCTTACAGGCGACCGATCGCGCGCGCTTACGGGCGACGGATCACGTGGGCTTACGGGCGACGGATCGCGTCCGCCGCGGCCGTGGCCGCGGGACCCGCGGCCAGCTCGGTCTCCAGGAGCTGCTTGCCGAGCAGCTCGGGATCCGGCAGGTCCATCGGGTACTCGCCGTCGAAGCAGGCACGGCACAGGTTCGGCTTGTCGATGGTGGTGGCCTCGATCATGCCGTCGATGGAGATGTACGACAGGGAGTCGGCGCCGAGGGAGGTGCCGATCTCGTCGATGGACATGCCGTTGGCGATCAGCTCGGCGCGGGTCGCGAAGTCGATGCCGAAGAAGCAGGGCCACTTCACTGGGGGCGACGAGATACGGATGTGGATCTCGGCCGCACCCGCTTCCCGCAGCATGCGGACCAGGGCGCGCTGGGTGTTGCCCCGCACGATCGAGTCGTCGACGACAACCAGACGCTTGCCCTTGATGACTTCCTTGAGCGGATTCAGCTTCAGGCGGATGCCCAGTTGGCGGATGGTCTGTGAAGGCTGGATGAAGGTCCGGCCGACATACGCGTTCTTCACCAGACCGGCGCCGAACGGAATGCCGGAGGCCTCCGCGTAACCGATCGCGGCGGGCGTGCCGGATTCCGGGGTCGCTATGACCAGATCGGCCTCGGCCGGAGCTTCCTTGGCGAGGCGGCGGCCCATCTCCACGCGGGAGAGGTACACGTTCCGGCCGGCGATATCGGTGTCCGGGCGGGCCAGGTACACGTACTCGAAGACGCAGCCCTTGGGCTTCGCTTCCGCGAATCGGGAGGTTCGCAGGCCGTTCTCGTCGATGGCTACGAACTCGCCCGGCTCGATCTCGCGTACGTAGGCCGCGCCGCAGATGTCGAGAGCGGCGGACTCGGAGGCGACGACCCAGCCGCGCTCCAGGCGGCCGAGGACCAGCGGGCGGATGCCCTGCGGGTCACGGGCGGCGTAGAGGGTGTGCTCGTCCATGAAGACGAGCGAGAAGGCGCCCTTGACCTGCGGGAGGACCTTTGCGGAGGCCTCTTCCACGGTCAGCGGCTTGCCGTCGTCGTCGACCTGGGCGGCCAGCAGGGCCGTGAGCAGATCGGTGTCGTTGGTCGCCGCCACCCGCAGGGCGCCACTCTCCTGCTTGGGGAGGTCGGCGACCATCTCGGCGAGTTCCGCCGTGTTGACCAGGTTGCCGTTGTGGCCGAGCGCGATCGAGCCGTGCCCGGTGGCACGGAAGGTCGGCTGGGCGTTCTCCCAGGTGGAGGCACCGGTGGTCGAGTAGCGGGCGTGACCGACCGCGATATGACCGAGGAGGGAGCTGAGAGAGGACTCGTCGAAGACCTGGGACACGAGGCCCATGTCCTTGAAGACGAGGATCTGAGAGCCATTGCTGACCGCGATTCCCGCGGATTCCTGGCCTCGATGCTGGAGGGCGTAGAGCCCGAAGTAAGTGAGCTTGGCGACCTCTTCACCGGGAGCCCAGACTCCGAAGACGCCGCAAGCGTCCTGGGGTCCTTTCTCGCCGGGGAGCAGATCATGACTGAGTCGACCGTCACCACGTGGCACGCCACCGAGTGTAGGCGAGATCGTCCACTGGTCCGAATTGGGGAAGTGCCCGAGCGGCGCCGCCGGGCGCCGCCCGCCGGGGATCACTTCGTGGCGGCGGCTTCCAGGCCCGCTCCGTTTTCGCTGGTCAGGGTCAGGTTGCTGCCCTTCAGCTGGTACTTCACCGTGCCGCCGAAGAGCTTCAGGAGGGACCGTTCGGTGTCCATGAGTGAGTCGGAGCACATCTTCCGGGTGGTGCCCGGCGTGCCCAGGGTGATAGTGCCGTCGCCGACCGTGGCCTTCGCGGTCACCTTGTTGCAGCCGAGCTCGCCGCGGACGGAACCCTTCCCGTCGAAGGTGAGATGGACCTTGCCCTCGGCCTCGGCGGCCAGGGCCACGGCGGAGCCGCCCTTGGCGTCGCCCTTCTCGTCGACCTTCACCGTGCCGGTGACGTTCCACTTCGTGCCGTAGAGGTCGGCCGGCTTCTCGGCGGTGAGGTTCACGGTGGTCCCGTCCCCGGTGGTGAGCGTCAGCTTGTCGTCGTCGACCTTGGCCTTGATCGTGCTGTCGGAAATGGCCTCGCCGAGTTTCGACTCGAAGCCCATCGTCCCTTCGGTGGTGCAGGCCATCTTGGTCTTGACGGTGTCGTCACCGATCGTGATCGTGTCGCCCTTGATCTTGGCGGTGGCCCCGAAGTGGTTGCAGCCGTAGTTGCCGCCCACCTTGCCGTCCTTGCTGAACTCGATGTGGGCGCCGGCCGGGGCGTTCTGTGTCTTGCCGTCGGCCGTCACGCTCTCCACGTTCCACTGCTTGCCGGTGATCCCGGCCGCCTGCCGGGTGCCGACCGCACTGGAACCGGAGTCCTTGTCGCCGCTTTCCGTGCCGCAGGCAGCCGTGGCGAGGAGTCCGGTGACCGCCAGGGCGCTGAGACCGGCTCGGGCGCTGAGTGCGCTGAGGTTGAGACGCTTCGTGTGCATGCCGCTTTGACGGGGCGGGTGGGGTGCCTGGTTCCCTCACCGGATAACGGCAGCGCAACGGCCGCTCCCTGGTCCGACGCCGATGATCCGAGGCCGGCCCGGCGGCGGGCCGCCCTCGGGGTCAGCTCATGAGGGGAAGCAGTCCGCCCAGGTCGGCGCGTTCTCCGCTCGCGCTGACCTTCGCGTCGTCGAGGGCCGCCTGCCACCGCGTACGCCCGGTCGCGAGTCGGATCCAGGTCAGCGGATCCGTCTCGACGACGTTGGGCGGGGTGCCGCGGGTGTGGCGCGGACCTGCCACGCACTGCACGACCGCGTACGGCGGTACGCGCACCTCGGTGGAGGCGCCGGGCGCCTTGGCTGCGAGCACGTCGGCCAGCAGGCGGGTGCACGCGGCGAGGGCCTGACGGTCGTACGGGACATCGAGACCCGGGACGGCCGCGTTCAGGTCGTCGGTGTGGACGACCAGCTCCACCGTGCGGGTGGCGAGGTAGTCGGCCAGGGTCATCGTCCCCACGCGTGTGACCAGGAGCCGCCCGCCCGGCGCGCCCGCCGCCGAGACGCCCGGCAGACGCTCGGTGACCGGCAGACGCTCGGTGAAACGGGCCTCGGTGCGCTCGTACAGCGCGTCGAGGTCCGGCTCGGCGGCCGCGAGCGTCCGTACGTCGCCGTCGACCTCGCCGGCCCGCGGGGCGGTGGTGGACGGCCAGTCGAGCAGGGCGAGCGCGGGACCGGCGGGCTCGTCCCGGTCCAGGCCGCGACTCACGGCCTCCAGCGCCATGGTGAGGTGCGCGGCCAGCTCCCGTACGGTCCAGTCGCCGAGCCCGGCCGGCCCGGCGAGCTGCCCGGGAGTGAGGTCGCGTACCGCCGCCCGTACGTTCCCGAACTGGGCGAGGACCGCGGTGCGGATCTTCGCCTGGTCGTAGGTACGGGTACGGGCGCGCTTCTTGGCCGGGGGCATGGGGGAAGGGTACGGCGGGGACAGTCACCCGTGAGTGTGATCACCTGCGAACGCCACCCGGCACCACCCGACCCGGACGACACTGGCCTTCGCCTGGAGGGAGGTGCAACATGACGGTTATGGCCGAGCGCACGTCGCCGGGGCATGGCCGCGAACCTATGCGCTTCCCTGGGAGGTGCTCCGCTCGGAGGTGGGTACTTCCGCCGTGATGGTCTCGCCGTTGGCAGGCACCCCGATCTCCCGCCAGCTGAACGGGATGCCGTGGGCCGAGTCCAGGTCCGGGCCGTCCATCAGCTGGAAGTGCACATGCGGTTCGGTGGAGTTTCCCGAGTTGCCGCAGAGGCCGAGCCGCTGACCTGCCCGTACGCGGTCGCCCTGCCTGACAGTGAGCGAGCCGCGCCTCAGGTGCGCGTACATCGCGTACACCCCGTCCCCCAGGTCGAGTACGACGTGGTTGCCGACGATCCAGGACGCGCCGCCGGTGTCTCGAATCCACGACTCGATCAGCACCAAGTAGGCGACTGCGGGAAGTGAGTTCCGGCTGAGGTGGTCGCGCATCCAGTCCGCCGCGTGCACGACCGTGGCGTCGGCCACGGCGAACAGCGGCTCCTCGTACGCGGGGAAGGCACGGCCGCGCCGGACGACCGGCCAGAGCATGGCGAAGGCGGGACGGGACCCTTCGGCGGGCTCGGCCACGATGTCGATCGCGTACGTCTGCCCGTACGCGCGCGTGCCGTGGCTCGGCGTTTTGGTGGCCGGGCTGTTCACGGCGGCCCAGCGGCCTCTGACCGGCGGCTCCACCTCGACCGGCGGACGGTCGGCGGTCTCCGGCGGGGGTGCGGTGCGGCTCACGGCGAGCCCGAGGGCGTAGGCCAGCAGCAGGGGCGCGAAGGCCCAGGCCCAGGCGAGCGGGTAGCCGGGGACGAAGATGTCCCCCAGGACCATGACCAGGAAGGTCAGTTGAAGCAGCCGAAACAGAATCATCGCGGTCTTGCGGAACGCGGCCTTACGGACGGACATGGGTCCCCTCTCAGGTCGGCTGGACCGTGGTCAGCGCCACGAGAAGCGGCACGACGCGGCTCCCCGGGATCTCGTAGCGTCCACGGCCGGCCTGCCGGAGCCAGCCCGCGGCGGTCAGCTGCCGCAGGTGGTGGTAGATCTGGCCGCTCGTGCCCACGTCGTCGAGCCCGGCCAGTTCGGTGGCCGTACGCCGGCCGCCGAGGATCTCGCGCAGCAACCGCAGCCGCATCACGTGCCCGAGCGCGGCGAACGCCTCGGCCGCCTCGCTCCAGTCGGCGTCGAGCAGCTGGTCGGTGACCATGCCGTACTGCCACTCGTACCGCGCCTCGGTCGGCAGCCGCACCGCGCCCGTGAACAGCACGCCTCCGGTCGGCACTCGGGCCAGCTGCGCCTTGAGTCCTTCGAGCGCCCAGAAGTCGCCGTCGCCCGCACGCGCGGGAGGCTCAGCGTTCTCCCGGGCGTCGCTCTCCGGGTCATTTCTCTCTGGGTCATTGCTCTCCAGGGCATTGCTCTCCAGGGCGTCGAGTCGCCGCTCCAGTTCCGCGACGCGCTGCTCCAGATCCATGACGCGAGATTACGTAATTACGTATAAGCGGTCAAGGGAGACGGGTCGCAGGCACGACGAAGGCCCCGCCCGGAGTGTGCAGTTCGGACGGAGCCTTCGGTCGCGTACGGGATCTCAGGCGAACAGCGCCGGGATCGTCCCCTCGTGCGCCGTGCGCAGCTCGGCCAGGGAGAGCGTGAACTCGCCCTGGACCTCCACCACCGCGGTGGAATCGCGCACGGTGCCGTCGACGACACCGATGCGGGTGACGGGCAGGCCCCGCGCCCCGCACATGTCGTTGAAGCGGAGCTCCTCGGAGCGCGGGATCGCGACGACGGCGCGGCCCGCGGACTCGGAGAAGAGGAAGGTGAAGGCGTCGAGCCCGTCCGGTACGACGAGACGTGCGCCCTTGCCGCCCAGCAGGGCCGACTCGACCACGGCCTGGATCAGACCGCCGTCGGACAGGTCGTGCGCGGCGTCGATCATGCCGTCACGGGAAGCGGAGATCAGGATCTCGCCGAGGAGGCGTTCCCGCTCCAGGTCCACGGCCGGCGGCAGCCCGCCGAGGTGGTCGTGGACGACCTGCGACCAGGCCGAACCGCCGAACTCCTCACGGGTGTCGCCGAGCAGGTAGAGGAGCTGGCCCTCTTCCCGGAAGGCGACCGGGGTGCGACGGGCCACATCGTCGATGACGCCGAGCACGGCCACGACCGGGGTCGGGTGGATCGCCACCTCGCCGGTCTGGTTGTAGAGCGAGACGTTGCCGCCGGTCACCGGGGTGCCCAGCTGCAGGCAGCCGTCGGCCAGTCCACGGATGGCCTCCGCGAACTGCCACATGACGTCCGGGTCCTCGGGCGAGCCGAAGTTCAGGCAGTCGGAGACGGCGAGCGGCTTGGCGCCGGTCGTCGCGACGTTCCGGTACGCCTCGGCCAGGGCCAGCTGGGCGCCGTGGTACGGGTCCAGCTTGGCGTAGCGGCCGTTGCCGTCCGTGGCGATGGCGACCCCGAGGCCGGACTCCTCGTCGATGCGGATCATGCCCGAGTCCTCGGGCTGGGCCAGCACCGTGTTGCCCTGCACGAAGTGGTCGTACTGGGAGGTGATCCAGGACTTGGAGGCCTGGTTCGGCGAGGAGACCAGCTGGAGGACCTGGCTCTTCAGCTCCTCCGAAGTGGCGGGCCTGGGCAGCTTGTTGGCGTCGTCCGCCTGCAGGGCGTCCTGCCACTCGGGACGGGCGTACGGGCGCTCGTAGACCGGGCCGTCGTGCGCGACCGTGCGCGGGTCGACGTCGACGATCTTGCCGCCGTGCCAGTAGATCTCCAGACGGTCGCCGTCGGTCACCTCACCGATGACGGTGGCGATGACGTCCCACTTGTCGCAGATCTCCAGGAAGCGGTCGACCTTCTCCGGCTCGACGACCGCGCACATGCGTTCCTGCGACTCGCTCATGAGGATTTCCTCGGGCGAGAGCGTCGAGTCGCGCAGCGGTACGTCGTCCAGGGTGACGCGCATGCCGCCGGAGCCGTTGGAGGCGAGCTCGGAGGTGGCGCAGGACAGGCCGGCCGCGCCCAGGTCCTGGATGCCGACCACCAGCTTCTCGGCGAAGGCCTCCAGGGTGCACTCGATGAGGAGCTTCTCCTGGAAGGGGTCGCCGACCTGGACGGCGGGACGCTTCGACGGCTTCGCGTCGTCGAAGGTCTCGCTCGCCAGGATCGAGGCGCCGCCGATGCCGTCGCCGCCCGTGCGGGCCCCGTACAGGATGACCTTGTTGCCCGAGCCCGACGCCTTCGCGAGGTGGATGTCCTCGTGCCGCATGACGCCGATGGCACCGGCGTTGACCAGCGGGTTGCCCTGGTAGCAGGCGTCGAAGACGACCTCACCGCCGATGTTCGGCAGGCCCAGGCAGTTGCCGTAGCCGCCGATGCCGGCGACGACACCCGGCAGCACGCGCTTGGTATCGGGGTGGTCGGCCGCGCCGAAGCGCAGCGGGTCCACGACCGCGACCGGGCGGGCGCCCATCGCGATGATGTCGCGCACGATGCCGCCGACACCGGTGGCCGCGCCCTGGTAGGGCTCGACGTACGACGGGTGGTTGTGCGACTCGACCTTGAAGGTGACCGCGTAGCCCTGGCCGACGTCGACGACGCCCGCGTTCTCGCCGATGCCGACGAGGAGGGCGTCCGACTGGGGCGCCTTCTCGCCGAACTGGCGCAGGTGCACCTTGGAGGACTTGTACGAGCAGTGCTCGGACCACATGACGGAGTACATGGCGAGTTCGGCACCGGTGGGCCGGCGGCCGAGGATCTCCACGACCCGCTCGTACTCGTCCTTCTTCAGGCCGAGTTCGGCCCAGGGCAGCTCGACGTCGGGGGTCCCGGCCGCGTGCTCGACCGTGTCCAGAGGCGTCCGGCTCATGCGTTGACCAGCTTCTTGAGGATCGAGGTGAAGAAGGGGAGGCCGTCGGTGCGGCCGGAGCCGACGAGGGGCTCGACAGCGTGCTCCGGGTGCGGCATCAGACCGACGACGTTGCCCGCCTCGTTCGAGATGCCGGCGATGTCCCGCAGCGAGCCGTTGGGGTTGCCGTAGCCGTCGGCCGTGTCACCGCCGACCACGTAACGGAAGGCGACCCGGCCCTCCGCCTCCAGCATGTCGAGGGTGCGCTCGTCGGCGACGTACCGCCCGTCCATGTTCTTCAGCGGGATGTGGATCTCCTGGCCGGACTCGTAGTCGGCGGTCCAGGCGGTTTCCGCGTTCTCCACCTTCAACTTCTGGTCGCGGCAGATGAAGTGGAGGTGGTCGTTGCCGAGCATCCCGCCGGGGAGCAGGTGGGCCTCGGTGAGGATCTGGAAGCCGTTGCAGATGCCGAGCACCGGCATTTCCGACTTCGCCTGCTCAATGACGGTCTCCATCACCGGTGAGAACCGCGCGATGGCACCGGCGCGCAGATAGTCGCCGTACGAGAAACCGCCGCACAGCACCACCGCGTCAACCTGCTTGAGGTCCTTGTCCTTGTGCCAGAGAGCGACGGGTTCGGCACCGGCGAGCTTGATCGCACGCTGGGTGTCCCGGTCGTCGAGGCTTCCCGGGAAAGTGACGACCCCAATACGAGCGGTCACTTTCCGGCCTCCGCGACTTCCTCGACCTTGACCGTGAAGTCTTCGATCACGGTGTTGGCGAGGAAGGATTCGGCGAGTTCATGGATGCGGGCGAGCGCGGCGTCGTCCACCGGTCCGTCAACTTCCAGTTCGAATCGCTTTCCCTGACGTACGTCGGAGATGCCTTCGAAACCGAGGCGCGGTAGTGCACGCTGCACCGCCTGGCCCTGGGGGTCGAGGATCTCCGGCTTGAGCATGACGTCGACTACGACGCGTGCCACTGGCACTCCCGGTGTGTGGTGCTGAGCAGGTTCGTTCAGACTACCCGTACAAAAATTCTACGCGGGTAGATTCGTAGGAATCTACGTGACCGTCATCACGATTCTGCATCGAGGACCTATCCCCGGCCCGCCCTTCACGAAAAATCTGGGAAAGATCCTGATCGAGACCAGGATCCCTATTGCCCTGGGGACACGCCAAGAGATTTAGTCGAGCTTCACATTGGATTGCCGGGCACTGTACAAATGAAATGGCAATAGCAGATACTTTGCCCAATCACCCATAAAAGCAGTCGGACAGTCGGCATCTCCGCACGTCATCGCGCGTCATCGCGCGTCAGCCGGAGAGATGCCGCACGAAGGGACCGATATTCGTGGCGCAGCGTGTCGTAGTCACTCTCTTCGACGACATCGACGGCTCGGAAGCGGCGGAAACGATCGCCTTCGGTCTGGACGGCAAGTCGTACGAGATCGACCTGAATCCGGCCAATGCCGAGCAGCTGCGCAGGGCTTTGGAGCCTTACGTGGAGGCCGGCCGCAAGCGGTCGCGCTCCGGCAGGACCTACCGGCAGACGGCGGTGGCCCCCGCCCCGGCGGCCGTCCGGGCCTGGGCCCAGTCCAACAAGCTGGAGGTGCCCGCCCGGGGCCGCATCCCCAAGCGGGTCTATGAGGCGTTCACCGCGGCGCAGTGAGCGGTTCCCTCCCGGAGAACCGGAGAACCGGAGAAGGGGGCGGGGGCTCGTCGACCTGGCCTCCCGCCCGGGAGGCCGGTCGGCCTCCCGGGCGCTCGGGGTTCGGGGTTCGGGGTTCGGGGTTCGGGGTTCGGGGTTCGAAGGCTGTTCGCCGGCCGCGGGGCGGTGGGGGCTGGTCGCGCAGTTCCCCGCACCCTTGGAAGGCCCCGGGCCTCGCGCTGCCGGGGCCGTCACCGGGCCCTGGGGGCAGTCGACTTGCGCTGCACCCCCGGCGATCAGCTAGAGTCTGGAGCACGCCGAGGGGCAAGGCCGAAAGGCCCGGCTCACGGAGTCACGCGGGTGTAGTTCAGTAGCAGAACATCCCCCTTCCAGGGGGAAGGCGCAGTGTGCAATTCCTGTCACCCGCTCTGCATCGCCGGTCTGATCGCTCAATGGATCAGGTAGGCTGATGTTCGCGCCGATCGGTGAAAGCCGGTCGGAGGCAATGCGGACGTAGCTCAGTTGGTAGAGCGCAACCTTGCCAAGGTTGAGGTCGCCAGTTCGAACCTGGTCGTCCGCTCCGGTAAGAAGTTAGAGAGTGAAGGCTCCAGTCATATGACTGGAGCCTTTTCTCGTGTGCGCCCACTCGCTCCACGCCTGTCCATGCACGGACACGCCTGCTCATGCATGCACGCCCAGGCCTGCTCATGTTCACCCATGCCCGGGGGCGACTGACATTTGTCATGTGCAGCGGTGACAGCGTGCACTGCCGAGACCCGTCGGCGGCCGAGACGCTTGAGTCATGAATACGAATGAGCCCGTGATCGAGGTCACTGATCTTCGACGCGTCTACCGGGGAGGGTACGAAGCGGTCCGAGGGGTGTCCTTCGAGGTCGGCCGCGGCGAACTCTTCGCACTGCTCGGCACCAATGGCGCGGGCAAGACCTCCACCGTCGAACTCATCGAGGGACTCGCGCCGCCCGCCGGGGGCCGGGTGCGTGTCCTCGGCCACGACCCGTACACCGAACGCTCCGCGGTGCGCCCGCGCATCGGCCTCATGCTCCAGGAGGGCGGCTTCCCGTCCGAACTGACCGTCTCGGAGACGGTACGGATGTGGGCAGGCTGCACGAGCGGAGCGCGGCCGGAGAGCGAGGCACTGTCGCTGGTCGGCCTCACCCGCAGGGCGGGCGTACGGGTGAAGCAGTTGTCCGGGGGAGAGAAGCGGCGTCTGGACCTCGCACTCGCGCTCCTCGGGCGGCCCGAGGTGCTCTTCCTGGACGAGCCGACGACCGGCCTGGACGCCGAAGGCCGCCAGGAGACCTGGGAGTTGGTGCGCGAACTGCGCGCGACAGGCACGACCGTGCTGCTCACCACCCACTACCTGGAGGAGGCGGAGGGGCTCGCCGACCGGCTCGCGATCCTGCACGACGGGCGGATCGCGGTCTCCGGCACCCCGGCGGAGGTCACCGCCTCCCAGCCGTCGCGGATCTCCTTCGAGCTGCCCACCGGCTACTTCCCCGGCGACCTGCCGCCGCTCGACTCTCTCGGCGTCACCGAGCACGAGGTCGTCGGGCGGGTGCTGCGGCTGCGTACGAACGAGCTGCAGCGGGCCGCCACCGGGCTGCTGGTGTGGGCCGAGCGGGCCGGTGTCGAGCTGCGGGGGCTCGATGTGCGGTCCGGGTCCCTGGAGGAGGCGTTCCTGCGGATCGCGCGCGACGTGTCGGATCAGACGGAGCAGGCGGACCAGACGGATCAGACGGAGCGCCGGGGGCAGGCCGAGCGGTCTCGGGTTCCGGAGAACTCGACGCACTCTCAGAAGAAGCACTCGCAGAAGGAGCACGTGGCATGAGCGCGGACACCATGACCAGGACCGCACCCTCGGCGTCGACGGTGACCGCGATCGGACGTATGGCCTCTCTCGCCCGGGCCGAACTCACACTGATCGCGCGCAGCAGGGCCACGTTCTTCGCGGCGGTGTTCGTGCCGCTGGTCCTGCCGATCAGCATGCGCTCGACGGTCGACGACATGGACCTGAAGGGCTCCGGCCTCACGGTCGGCTCGGTCATCCTGCCCTCCGCCGTCGGCTTCTCCCTGCTCTTCGCCGTCTACAGCACACTCGTGAGCGTCTTCGCCGCCCGTCGCGAGGAACTCGTCCTCAAGCGGCTGCGCACCGGGGAGCTGCGGGACGCGGAGATCCTGATGGGAGCCGCCCTCCCCTCTGTCCTCATCGGCCTGGTGCAGTGCCTGGTGCTGACGGGGGTGTGCGCGGCGCTCATGGACGTGGGAACGCCCCAGGCGCCTCTCCTCGCCGTGGTGGGGCTGCTGATGGGGCTCGTGATGTGGCCCGCGCTCGCGGCGGTGACCGCGGGTTTCAGCAAGAGCGTGGAGGGCGCCCAGGTCGCGGCGATGCCGCTGCTGCTCGTGTCGATGATGGCTTCCGGCACCGTTGTGCCCTTCGAGGTCATGCCCGACCGGCTCGCAGCCTTCTGCGAACTGCTGCCGCTGTCCCCGGTGATCACACTGGTACGCGGTGGCTGGACCGGGAACCTCTCCGCGTACGAGGCCCTGGGCGCCATGGCGACAGCGCTGGCCTGGACCGTGCTCGCGGTGTTTGCTGTACGGAAGTGGTTCCGCTGGGAGCCGAGGCGCTGACCAGGACCAAAACCGGGGCCGAGGTCGCGACCAAGACCAGGTCTGGCGCTGGGGCTAGGGCTGGAGCTAGGGCTGGAGCTGGGGCTGGAGCTGGAGCTGTGACCGGCGCAGAGACGGAAGCAGAGACAGAGAACGGGCGCGGGAACGGTCGGCGATGCGAATGAGGAGTCCGGGAATGCGCAAGCCGAGGCCGAGTGTCTGGTGGCGCCGGAAAAGCACGCCGGCGAAGATCGAGACGTACACCCGCTGGTCCTTCCACTTCTTCGTGGTGGTGGAACTCACCGCGCTCGGCCCTCTGATGTTCCAGCATGCGGCGGCCAGGTTCGGCGTCCTGCCGTTCGTGCTGCTGTGCGGACACGCCCTGCTGTGCGGGGTGACCGCGTCCCGGGCGCTCGACTGGACGCGCGGCAGGCGAGATCAGCCCGTACGCCTGCTCGTCGCACTCGGCGTGATCTCCGGGCTGCTCGCGACCGCCGGGATCGCCCTCGTGCAACACGGACCCGGCGGCGAGGACGCCGACGCGGCAGCGAGTTCGTTCTTCGTGGGCGTGCTGGCCTTCGGTGCGGGCATGATCGCACTCGGGGTGCGCGACCGGCGCCGCGTGCTGGGAATCGTGGCCGGTTTCGTCGCAGGGACGGGAGTCGTGGCGTTTTCCCTGGGCTTCCCCGGGCCCGACGCGCTGATCGCGGCGTTCGCGGTACTGCTCGGCGCCGGCGTCCTCGCCTTCACCTCCGTCTTCTCCGCCTGGCTGCTCGACGCCGTGTACGAGCTCGACGCGGCCCGCGAAACCCGTACCCGCCTCGCCGTCGCCGAGGAGCGGCTGCGCTTCGGACGCGACCTGCACGACGTGATGGGCCGAAACCTCGCGGTGATCGCCCTGAAGAGCGAGCTCGCCGTGCAACTCGCGCGCCGCGAGCGCCCCGAGGCCGTCGAGCAGATGATCGAGGTGCAGCGGATCGCCCACGAGTCGCAGCGGGAGGTCCGCGAGGTCGTACGCGGCTACCGCGAGGCCGACCTCGGCGTCGAACTCTCCGGCGCACAGGGTGTCCTGACCGCGGCCGGGGTCGACTGCACGGTGACCGGCTCCGCGACAGGGCTGCCCCCGGCGGTCCAGTCGGCGCTGGGCTGGGTCGTACGGGAGGCCGCCACCAACGTGCTGCGGCACGGGGACGCCCGGCGGTGCCGCGTGTCGCTGGAACCGGCCGGCGACCATGTGGTCCTCACGGTCGAGAACGACGGGGTGAAGCCGGCCGCGGAGACCACCTCCTCCGATGCCTCCCCGCGCGAGCACGAACGGGGTCGCGAACTCGTCGGCGGATCCGGCCTCGCCGGGCTGCGGGAACGGCTGGCCGCGGTGGCCGGAACGCTGGAGGCGGGACCCGTCGACGGCGACCTGTTCCGGGTCGTGGCCGAGGTGCCACTGCCTCCGTCCTCGTCGTCCCCGTCGTCCACTTCACCGTCCTCTCCGTCCACCGTTCCGCGCTCAGTGAATGAAGAGGTCACCTCATGACGCCCGTACGACCCATCCGGCTGCTGCTCGCCGACGACGAGCACCTCATCCGGGGGGCACTCGCCGCGCTGCTGGGACTTGAGGAGGACCTGCGCGTGGTGGCGGAGGCGGCCGGCGGGCCCGAGGCGCTGGCGATGGCCCGGGCGCACGAACCCGATGTGGCCGTGCTGGATCTTCAGATGCCCGGGGCCGACGGTGTGAGGGTGGCCACATCGCTGCGGACCGAACTGCCTGCCTGCCGGGTACTGATCGTGACAAGCCATGGGCGCCCCGGACATCTCAAGCGGGCACTGGCGGCGGGTGTGCGCGGGTTTGTGCCGAAGACCGTCAGCGCACAACAGCTCGCGGAGATCATCCGTACCGTGCATGCCGGAAACCGTTATGTCGACCCGGAGTTGGCCGCCGACGCGATCTCCGCCGGTGACTCGCCGCTGACCGCGCGCGAGGCCGAGGTGCTGGAGCTGGCCGCCGACGGTGCGCCCGTCGTGGAGATCGCGGAACGGGCCGCGCTGTCCCAGGGCACGGTACGGAACTATCTGTCGTCGGCCGTGTCCAAGCTCGGGGCCGAGAACCGCCACTCGGCGGTGCGTCTCGCGCGGGAGCGAGGTTGGGTATAGTTGCTCTCGCGCCACGGCGCAGCGCGGACGTAGCTCAGTTGGTAGAGCGCAACCTTGCCAAGGTTGAGGTCGCCAGTTCGAACCTGGTCGTCCGCTCAGAGAAAGAAACCCCCGGTCATCGACCGGGGGTTTCTTCGTGGTGGCTGCACCCGCTGTGAGTGTTGCGGGCTCTGTGCATGTTGCCGGCACTGTGCATGTTGCGGGCGCTGTGCGTGTTGCGGGCGCTCAGGTCCAGGTCGTGCCCGTCAGACGCTCGTACGCCTCGATGTACTTGGCGCCGGTCGCCTCCACGATCTGCTGGGGCAGGGCGGGCGGCGGCTGCTCGCTCTTCCGGTCCCAGCCGGACTCGGCGGAGGTCAGCCAGTCGCGTACGTACTGCTTGTCGAACGAGGGCTGCGGGTGGCCCGGCTCCCACGTCTCGGCGGGCCAGAAGCGGGACGAGTCCGGAGTCAGCACCTCGTCGGCGACGACCAGTGTCTCGCCGTCGAAGCCGAACTCGAACTTCGTGTCCGCGAGGATGATCCCCCGGTCGCGCGCGATGTCACGGCCGCGGCTGTAGACGGCGAGCGTCGCCTGCCGAAGCTGGGCCGCGGTGTCCGCGCCGACCTGGCGGGCGACCTCCTCGTACGCGACGTTCTCGTCGTGCTCCCCGACGGCGGCCTTGGTGGCCGGGGTGAAGATCGGGCCGGGCAGTTCCGAGCCGTCGCTCAGGCCCTCGGGAAGGGCGAGGCCGCAGACGGTACGGGTCTCGTTGTACTCGGCGAGACCCGAACCCGTGAGATACCCGCGGGCGACACACTCCACCGGGGCCATCCGCAGGGATTTGCAGATCAGGGTGCGTCCCTGCCACTCGGCGGGGGCGCCGGGCGGCGGTTCGGTGCCGAGGACGTGGTTCGGCAGCAGATCGGCGATCTTGTCGAACCACCAGAGCGAGAGCTGCGTCAGGACGCGGCCCTTGTCGGGGATCTCCGTGGGCAGCACCCAGTCGTACGCGGAGATGCGGTCGCTGGCGACCATCACGAGGTCGCCCGCCTCGTTCTGGTACAGGTCGCGCACCTTGCCGGTGTGCAGGTGCACCAGACCCGGGACCTCAAGAGGCTCGGGCTTTTCGACGAATCCGGACACGGTTCCTCCCCGTGGTTCTGACTGAATGGCTCGATTCTCCCGTACGGGAGATCCGTGCTCGGCCAGGGGCCGGTGTGGAGACTGTGCGGGTGACCTCAGTCGCGTTCTTCAGTCGCGCTTCAGTCGCGTTCTTCAGCCGTATTCTTCGGTCGCGCTTCCGGTCGCGCTTCCGGTCGCGCTTTCAGTCACGTTTGCAGATGCGGTCCAGGAGGTTGGCTGTGGCGCGCTGGACACGGGCATCGGTGTGGCCCGGGCGGTCCAGGGCCGGGGACCAGGCGAAGGTACCGGCGGCGAAGACGAGGGCACCGGAGTGCGCGCGGTACAGGGACGTCTCCTGGTGGCGGATCGCTCCCTCCGTGTCCCGGTAAGGGGAGTGGGAGAGAAGAATGCGGCCCTGGTGCTCGGGGAGCGCGATGCGGGGGAAGTAGCGGTCGGCCTCACCCGCGACCATGCCCTCCAGCTCGTCGCCCTCGTGTGCTCCGGTCGCCTCCCACAGCCAGTGGTCGGCGTTGCGGACGACCAACGGGTGGGCCTCGGGGACCCGGCCCGCGTACTGGATTCCGAGGACTTCCTGCTCCGGGCGGTCGACCTCGCGCCACAGAGCGGGTCTTCCGGGCCCGCGGCGTTTTCGGCAGGTGAGCAGCCGGTCGGGGACACCGGACGGGGAAGACGCCAGCTCCACGTGCCAGTACATGGTGTTGGCGGAGAGGAACACGAGCGAGGTGCCCTGCTCGCGGGCGACGTCGACGGCCCGGCGCATGGCCGTGGACCAGTATTCGTCGTGTCCCGGGAAGACCAGGCCGCGGTAGCGCGTGGGGTCGACGCGGCCGGCGTGCAGGTCACGGGCGTCGGCGTACGCGAGGTCGTAGCCGTAGCGCTCGGCCCAGCGGATGAAGTCGTAGGCGTGGCCCACGTGCAGGGGCAGGCCCGCGCCCGCGTACGGGCGGTCGAAGGAGACCGTCGTCGCGGCGTCGGCCTCGCCCAGCAGCCGGCCGTTCTCGTCCCACGCGTGGTAGAGGCTCGCACCCGTGCGGCCGTCCTCCGGGTAGAGGTTGTACGCCTGCCAGGTGATGTCCGGCAGAAGGAGCAGCAGGTCGGCGGGGTGGTCGTCGCGGACCGTGAACGGGATGTGGGAGCGGTGTCCGTCATCGGTGGTGAGGACGGCGACGTACGCGCCGATGCTCCAGTAGGACGGGATCTGCAGCCGCCACGAGAGCCACCAGTGGTGGCAGGAGACCGTGCGCTCCGCGGTGAGCGGGGCCGGCTGGACGATCCCGGAGAGGCGCGGGCTGGTGGTGATCTTGCTGGCGCCGTCGCCTCCGTAGTGGCCGATGCGGTAGATGTCGACGCTGAACTGCTGGGGCGGGTCCACGGTGATGTGGAAGTCGACAGCTTCACCGGGGGCGACCGCGCCGACGGAGGCGAAGCCCTTGATCTGCCGGTGGACGTCGTCGGCCGAGCGGGGGCCGCCGGTGGTCGTGCGCGGGGCGGGGATTCTCGGGCCGGCGCTTCGGTAGCGGTCGCCGGTGGAGGTCACACCGGGCGGCGGGGCATGATCGACGTACCAGGGGACGACATGGCCCGTGTCGTCGAAGTAGTACTCACTGCCGCGCAGCCAGGGGACGGGGCCCTGTCCGAAAGGGTCCGTGACGGCGTGCGCCAGTGCTCCCGACTCCCACCGGCGGATCTGCTCCGACCCCATGCGCCATTCCCTCCCTCGTGCCTCCGTCGGCCCCGGCAGGCGTCGCGTGTTCTGAGTCCTAGCCACGTGGTCCTGGCCACGTGCCCCCTGCCGCGTGGCCCCTGCCGCGCGATGAGCCGACCTCAGCACATCACATTACGCATGCACTCCGTCACCGTTCGTCGCGAATTGCCTTCGGCGGGGCGGGAGATGGACCAGACGACGGGGCGGGCGACGGGACGGGACGGGAGATGGGACCGGAGCTGAGGGTCCGGCGGTGCGTGGCGGTGGGTGCGGGCGGCCGCCAGGGCGCGTGGGCCGACAGAGGCTCGGGGCGGGGAGAGGCCCGGGCGGGGAGAGAATCCATTTTCAGACCAGCCGGACCGGTTTCTCGGGGCGTACGCCCAGGTCCAGGAGCCAGGCTCGGAGAGGTGCGGGGTCGCCGTCCTCGATGAGACTGAGCACCCGGGGGCCCAGGTCGACGGATCGCTCGCCGTTGACCAGGAGCGACGGGCCGTCCAGCCAGTCGAGCCCCGGCATCGCTCCGGCCGTGTCCATCGCCGCGCAGCAGACCATCGCCGTGACATGGTCGCCCAGCAACTCCCGCCCCGTCCGCGGCGGTTGCAGAGGGAAGAGCGGCAGCGCTCCGTCGTCCCACAGCGCCAGGTCGGGGCCGCCCTGCCCGGCGGAGGCCACGGCGGCCGCGGAGGCCGAGGCTGCGGACGGCGCTGTCGGCTCGGCGGCCGCAGCGGCCTCCTCGCGTGCCACCTCCGCGCTCAGACCCGCCGCGAGCTCCGCACTCCGCTCGGTCGCAGGACCACCGTCCTCGTCACTCTCCGGCCCACCGTCCGCGGCACTCTCCGCGCCACCGTCCGCGCCGCTTTCGGACCCACCGGCTTCCTCGCTTCCCGGGCCACCGTGCTCCCCGTACGCCGCCCGGCCGGCCTCCGCGGCCTCGGCGGCCCTCGGCCCGCTCTCCGCGAGCGGGGGTGCCTCCGAGGTCAGGTGAGCCATCACCCGGTCCAGGGTCGGTCCCTCCGGATCCGAGGCCCCAGGCTCCGAGACCCCCGGCTCCGAAGCGCGGCTCACACCCAGCGCGTCCAGCACCCGGTGCAGCCGCGCCGCGTCCGTACGCCACTTTCGGTCGACGACCTCGTCCGGATACTCGGCCCAGCCGATGGGGGCCCAGTCGGGGCCGGTCTCGGCGGGCCCGCCGTGGAAGAGGCGCGCGGCCAGCAGGGACGTCGCCTCGTCGATCGCGCCAGGCTCCTCCAGGAGATCGCAGGCGGGGCGCTCGCCCAGCCGGGAAGCGAAGCCCTCGGCCAGCCGGTCGCGCCGTGAGAGTTCGGTGAGCGCCGCCACGACGCCGGCGTCGAGCCGGGACGGCCACCGCCCCATGCGCCAGGCGGGCAGCGCGACCCTCGTCAGCAGCCGGTCCCAGCCCGCGTACGCCAGGCCCACCTGCTCCTGGGCGACGATCCGCAGGCCGTAGTCCACAGCCTGTGCACGCTCCGCCGCCGCGGCCGCCACGCCCCGCTCCATCTCGGCCGCGTGCCCGCGGCAGCTGCGCAGCAGAATCCTCGTCGCCCAGCCGGCCCCGCCGAGCACCAGGCGGGTCAGGGGTCCGCGCCCTGGCGCCGACGTCACCGCCACGGCCGCGTCGAGACCTCGTACGAAGCGACGGGCCGCGGCTATGTCCGGCTGCGCCGACGGCCCCGTACCCGCGACGACCGGTGCGAGGACGGCGCGCAGCTCGCCGACCCGCATCCACCACAGGAAGGGCGAGCCGATGACGAGGACGGGCGCGGCAGGCGTACGCCGATGTGCCGACGGCAGCCCCCGGCCGCCCTCCATCTCGTCCCCCGACTCCGGACGGGGCGGTCCGTGGGCCGGATGGGTGCGGTCCTCAAGCCAGCTGTCGCAGTCGGGGGTGAGCGCTATCGCGGAGGGCGCGGGCACCTCAAGGCGGTCGGCCAGATCCCGCACCATGCGGTACAGGTCCGGCGCCGATTCCTCGGCAACCGGGACCGTGGGACTGACGGCGGGCCGGGAACGGACGACGAGCAACGCGATGCCTGCCGCGGAGAGCAGCACGAGCACGGCCAGACCCGTCACGATCGAGCGCACCGTGCCCCAGCCCCGGCCGTCGATGTGCCCGGTTGCCCCACCGACGAGCAGAACGACGGCGACGGCCGCGGGCAGCAGGGCGACGGCCAGCGCCCTGCTGCGGATGCGCAGCACGGCGAGAGCCCGTGAGCGCGCGGCGTGCGCACCCAGCTCCACTCCCATACCGGACACGATCGGTGTCACCCCCTACTGCCCGCCCGGCGCGTGCATACCCAGCCACCGCCGACAGACGTCCATGGCGATACTCACTCCCCCACTGTGGCACCCACGACTGACATCGCAATGCCGGTGGGCCAAGTGCCGGAACGCTTCCGCCGCACCCTAGTTGGGGCCCCGGCCGTCGTCAGCCAGATGGGGGATCGGTCACTCGATGGAATGGCTTTGGCTAGAGGTGGCTGACGAACGGGCCCAGGATCCTGCGTCGGATCCGGGGCCCGAAGGTGCCGTGTGTGGTGCTGTGAGTGGTGCCGTGTCCTGGGGGACATGAGTGGCGGCGCAGGTCGGCGCAGCCCGCAGCCCGCAGCCCGCAGCCCGCAGCCGAGGGTTACTTCCCGGCGTCTCCTGCGGCTTCCGCCACCTTCGCCGCGATGTCCGTACGGTACTGGGAGCCGTCGAGACGGATCCGGTTGACCGCCGCGTAGGCGCGGGTGCGGGCCTGGGTGAGATCCGTGCCGCTCGCGGTGACCGAGAGCACCCGGCCGCCCGCGCTGACGACCGCGTCGCCGTCACGCTTCGTACCGGCGTGCAGTACGTACGCGTGCGGGGCGTCCTGTGCGGCCACCTCGTCGAGGCCCTCGATGGGGTCGCCGGTACGGGGGGTGCCGGGGTAGTTGTGCGAGGCGATGACCACGGTGACGGCCGCGTCGTCGCTCCAGCGCAGCGGCTCCAGGTCGGCGAGGGTGCCGTTGGCCGCCGCGAGGAGAATGCCGGAGAGCGGGGTCTTCAGGCGGGCGAGGACGACCTGGGTCTCGGGGTCGCCGAAACGGGCGTTGAACTCGATGACCCGGACCCCGCGCGAGGTGATCGCGAGACCGGCGTAGAGCAGCCCGGAGAACGGGGTGCCGCGGCGGCGCATCTCGTCGACGGTCGGCTGCAGGACGGTCTGCCTGACCTCCTCGACCAGCTTCGGATCGGCCCACGGGAGCGGTGAGTACGCGCCCATGCCGCCGGTGTTCGGACCTTCGTCGCCGTCGAGGGCGCGCTTGAAGTCCTGGGCCGGCTGCAGCGGGACGACCGTCACGCCGTCGGTGATCGCGAAGAGGGAGACTTCGGGGCCGTCGAGGAACTCCTCGATGACCACACGGTCGCAGGCGTTGGCGTGGGCCGCCGCCGCGGTGAGGTCGCCGGTCACCACGACGCCCTTGCCTGCCGCGAGGCCGTCGTCCTTCACGACGTACGGGGTACCGAAAGCATCGAGCGCCTCGTCGACCTCGGCGGGGGTGGTGCAGACGTACGAGCGGGCGGTGGGTACGCCCGCGCTCGCCATGACGTCCTTGGCGAAGGCCTTGGAACCCTCCAGCTGGGCCGCCTCCTCCGAGGGGCCGAACACCGGAATGCCCTCCTCGCGTACGGCATCGGCGACCCCGGCCACGAGGGGCGCCTCCGGGCCGACGATCACCAGCCCGGCGCCGAGGTCCTTGGCCAGCGCTGCCACGGCCTTGCCGTGGAGGGCGTCGACCTGGTGCAGCTCGGCCACTTCGGCGATGCCCGCGTTGCCTGGGGCACAGTGCAGCGCGGTGACGTCGGGGTCGAGGGAGAGGGAGCGGCACAGGGCATGTTCGCGGGCACCGCTGCCGATTACTAGGACCTTCACGGGGTCAGCCTAGTGCCACGGCAGACAACGTCTGCCCGCTACGGAGCGGCGTGCGGGGCGGCGTGCGGGGCGTGCTCTCGGTGTGCCGACCATTCGAGGGCGGGGGAGCGTGCCGGGCGTCGCGACGGGGAGAACGCCGCGAGAACGCTGCCCACGGCGGGGCCCCTACTCGTTCGAGAACTCTTCCACCACCGTCGCTCCCAGCTCACGCACGATCAGCTCGTGCCCCGAAAGCGCCGACTCGTCGAGGTCGCGATCGTCGTCCGCCGGAACGTCGTCCTCCGGGGAGATGGGGGGCGGCTCCGGAGCGGAGGGGTGGGACGTGGAGTGGTGTGCCGACGCGGACGGGGAGCCGCCTCCGGACGTCGGCTGGGGCCGGGATCCCGAGGCGGCAGGCCTGGCAGCCGGAGCCGCCGGCTGCGGAGCGGGCCGAGGCGCGCCCTGACTCGCCGCATCCCCCGATGCACCCGATGCACCCGATGCACCCGATGCGTAACTTCCGCCACCACCACCGCCGCCGTACCCGGCTCCGGGCGCGGGCGGCGGTGCCGACCCCCCGGACGGATCGATGACCGCCTCGATCTTCCACTGCACGTTGAACAGCTCGGACAGCGCCTGCCGCAGCACTTCCTCGCTGCCGCTGCTCGCGAAGTTGTCCCGCGCGCCGACGTTGACGAAGCCGAGTTGGAGGGTCGTGCCGTCGAAGCCGGTGACCTGGGCGTTCTGACTGAGCAGGATCCAGGTGAAGCGGCGCCGGTTCTTCACCGCCTCCAGGATGTTCGGCCAGAGCATGCGGGGATCGGGCCCACCGCTCGGAGGAGCGGAGAGACCGGCGGGCGCCGCGGCGCCCTGGGGGCCGGGGGAAGAGGCAGGGGCCTGGGTGTACGACGCGGGCGACTGACCCGCGCCCGAACCGCCCGAACCGCCCGGGGCGGCTGCCGAGGACGCCCCGGACTCCTCGGAGTTTCCAGTCTTTCCGGACGAGGCTCGTCCGGCGCCCGCGGGTGCGGTGGTCGGCCAGCCGCCGGGCCGCCGGCCGCTGCCCGCAGCCGTGGCGGTGGGCCAGGCACCGGGCGCGTTACCGGCCGCTGGGGCCTGGGCGGGCGGCTGTTCCGCGGCGGGGGGCGGAGCGGAAGCGTCCGCCGCTGGGGCGGGAGTGTGCGCGACGGGAGCGGGAGGAGGCGTGTGCACGGCTGCCGCCGGGGCTTGGGCCTGGGCCGACCCAGACCCCGTATCGCCACCGGAAGCACCGGGCCCGCCGGGCCCCCCGGGACCACCAGATACGCCCGGCGCCCCTGCTGCGGTGCCTGGCGACCCTCCGCCACCCCGCACCGCGGCGCGAGCCGCGGCGGCCCCGCCCCCCGGCGGAACGGAGGGAGCCGGACCGTCGACGGGACCGCCGACCGGGCCACCGCCCTGTATCCCCGCCCCCGGCCCCGCATGCACATCGGGCCCGGGCACATACCCCACAGCCGGGCCGCCGGCACCCGCCCCCGCGCCAGCCCCCGTGAAGTTCACCCCGCGCTCGAGCCGGTCGAGCCGCGCCATGAGGGACCGCTCGTCCCCGTACGCCGTGGGCAGCAGCACACGCGCGCAGATCAGCTCAATCTGGAGGCGGGGTGAGGTCGTCCCTCTCATCTCCGTCAGCCCGGCGTTGACGAGGTCGGCGGCGCGGCTCAGCTCGGCAGCGCCGAACACCCCGGCCTGGGCCGTCATCCGCTCCACCACGTCGACGGGAGCGTCGATGAGCCCCTTCTCACCGGCGTCGGGTACGGCGGCCAGGATCACGAGGTCCCGCAGCCGCTCCAGCAGATCGGCGACGAAACGCCGGGGGTCGTTGCCGCCCTCGATGATCCGGTCGACGACCTCGAAGGCCGCGGCACCGTCGCCCGCGGCGAAGGCCTCGACCACGGAGTCGAGCAGTGATCCGTCCGTATACCCGAGGAGCGAGGTGGCCATGGCATACGTCACACCGTCGTCGCGGGCCCCCGCGAGGAGCTGGTCCATGACGGACATGGAGTCACGCACGGACCCGGCACCGGCCCGCACGACGAGCGGAAGCACCCCGTCCTCGATGGGCACGTTCTCGCGCCCGCAGACCTCGCCGAGGTATTCCCGCAGGGTCCCGGGCGGAACCAACCGGAACGGATAGTGATGCGTCCTCGACCGGATCGTCCCGATGACCTTCTCGGGCTCGGTGGTGGCGAAGATGAACTTGAGATGCTCCGGCGGCTCCTCGACGACCTTCAACAGCGCGTTGAAGCCCGCCGAGGTGACCATGTGGGCCTCGTCGATGATGTAGATCTTGTACCGGCTGCTCGCGGGCCCGAAGAACGCCTTCTCTCGCAGGTCACGGGCATCGTCCACACCACCGTGGGAGGCCGCGTCGATCTCGATGACGTCGATGGACCCGGGACCGTTCCTCGCCAGGTCCTGGCAGGACTGGCACTCCCCGCAGGGTGTGGGCGTCGGCCCCTGCTCGCAGTTCAGACAGCGTGCGAGGATCCGCGCGCTGGTCGTCTTCCCACAGCCGCGCGGCCCGCTGAACAGGTACGCGTGATTGACCCGGTTGTTCCGCAGCGCCTGCTGCAACGGGTCGGTGACATGTTCCTGCCCGATGACCTCGGCGAACGACTCCGGGCGGTAGCGGCGGTACAGCGCAAGGGACGACACACGTACGAGGTTATAGGCGGCCACTGACAACGAGCACCGCCCCGGCAAACGCAAGCGCCCCCCACGCACCCGCCAGAGCCAACCTACCCTTGCTGCCTTCCGGCCCTGGGGGAGTTCAGTCAGATAGCGCCACGTGAGGGGCTGCGCTCACAGTACCCGATCCGAGCGGGGGGAACGAGTTCGCGAGCACTCCTCAACGTCTTGTATTGTTTGCCGCGGAGGATTCGCCTAGTGGCCTAGGGCGCACGCTTGGAAAGCGTGTTGGGGGCAACTCCTCAGGGGTTCGAATCCCCTATCCTCCGCCAGTGCCTCACCGGGCACGATGTCGAAGGGCCCCACCGCAAGGTGGGGCCCTTCTTCGTGCGTGGTTGCAGTTTTGGTCGCGTTTATAATATCGATTTCGGGCATTTCGCCGAACGGTTGGGCCTCTCGCGCCACAACTGAGGCGGCCCGCAGGCCGCCAGCACCCGCCAGGGGGAACCTGTTCTCATGCGGCACCTCGGATCACGGGGTACGGCATCCTTGAACCAGGTCCCGGGGCTCCGGCCCCGCTACGAAGCTCCCTGGTCTGCTGAGGTGCACCCCGCATGAAGTCCCGATCAACGCTGGCGACATGGCTGGGCGGCCTCGACGGCTCTCGTCTGGCACGCGTGCTCGGGACGCGGAAGGACGCCGTGTCCCCTCCGGAGCCGCGCTCGGTGGGGGAGTTGGCAGACCGTCTTCAGCGCCCGGGATCGGTGGCACTGGTCCTGCCGCGGCTCGCGCTGTCGCACCTCCAGGTGGCCGAGGCGCTGGCGGCACTGGGGGCGCCCGCATCGCGCGATGCCCTTGCGGAGCTACTGGGAGCCGTGGACGACGCGACCACTCGCGAACTGGACGCCGTGCTGGAGGTGCTGGCCGATCACGCCCTGGTCTGGCCGGACGGCGCGGGGCAGCTCCGCATGGCCGGACCGCTGCGGCAGGCATGGGACGCACCCCTGGGGCTGGATGCTCCGCTGGAGGAACTACTCGCGGGCACGACCTCCGACGAGCTGCGCGGCATGCTGGCGGCACTGGGCGTCAAGCCACCGGGCACCAAGCCGCAGCGAGTGGCCGCACTGGTGGAACACCACAGCGACCCGGAGCAGATCGCCTCAGTGATCACCAAGGCACCTTCAGCGGCCCGGAAGCTGCTCGAACGCCGAGCGGCGGCTGCGCCGGGAGAGCCCCCGCAGCTCATCATGTTCGGGCATCCCGGCCCCGGCCTCGAACCGGCCACCCGATGGGCACTGGAACGGGGACTCCTGATCCAGGACCGTCACCGCTACGGCCCCGCCCGCATGCCCGCCGAGGTGGCGCTCGTGCTGCGTGGGCCCGGCTGGCACGCGCCGTTCGAACCCGTCCCGCCTTTCGCACAGCTGGTGTCCGTCACCCCGGCGGAGGTGGAGCGCGAGGCGTCAGCCGCGACCACGGCCTTCGTAGCCCATGCCGTCTCGGTCCTGTCGGTCTGCTCCGCAACCGCGCCTGCCCGGCTGAAGTCCGGCGGGATCGGCGCACGCGAACTGGCCCGGATCGGCAAGGCCGCCCACGCCGACGACGCCGTCGTACGCATCACCTTGGAGACCGCGTACGCCGCCGGGCTCCTGGGCCCGGACGGCGATCGCATGGCGCCCACCGAGGCGTACGACGCCTGGGCGGAACAGGAACCCCCGGAGCAGTTCGCCGTACTACTCCGGGCATGGCGGAACCTGCCGCTCACCCCCACCCAGGCGCGCGACGAGGACAACAAGGCGCTTCCCGCTCTCGCCGGAGCACCACCTTGCAACGGCTGCGTGCAAGCCCGCCACGGGCTGTTGGCCGCAGCCACACAGCTCCCGGCAGGGCAGGCTGCAAGGATCAGCTCGGATCTGGGGCCTCTGATCGCCTGGCACCGCCCGCTCGCCGACTCGTTGCCCCAGGACGGAGCGCCGTTCGCCGCCGTGATCCGTGAGGCCGAACTGCTCGGCGTACTCGCTCGCGGCACCCTCTCCCCCCTCGGCACCCACCTGTGGACCGACGACCTGCAGGGACTGAGTGCCGTGTGCCGACGGCTGCTGCCGTCGGCCACCGAAGCGGCCCGGATCGGCGCCGACTTGACCGCCGTCGTCACCGGCACACCGTCCGCACGACTGGCCGCGCTCCTGGACTCCGTCGCCGAACGGGAGACCAGCGGCACGGCATCAGTGTGGCGGTTCAGCGTCGGCAGCATCCGCCGGGCCCTGGACGCCGGCCGTACCCCCGACGACATCACAGCCGACCTGGCCGCTGTCGCCGCCGGGCCCCTGCCCCAGCCGCTGTCGTATCTGATCGCCGACACCGCACGCGGCCACGGGCGCGTGCGCATCGCTCCCGCCGCCTGCGTCCTCCACGGCGGCGAGCCCGCGCTCCTGGCCGAGCTCGCCGCCCACCGCAGGCTTGCCAAGCTCGGACTGCGGCAGCTGGCGCCGACGGTGCTCATCAGCCGCAGCCCGGTCGACACGACCCTCGCCGCGCTCCGGGCCGAGGGATACGCCCCTGTCGCCGAGACAGCCGAGGGCGCGGTACGCATCGAGAAGGCCCGGCCTCAGCGGGCCGCCGCTCCCGTTCCGACTCCACGCGGCACCAGCGCGCGGGACAGCGGCCGAATCGCTGCCACGCGCGCGAAGGCACCCGCCGCCGTGGACCCGAACACCTTGGCGACCCAGCTGCTGGCCGCCCCGCCCACGACTCCCGAACCCGCGCCGTTCGACGGAGGAGTGCCCTTCGCCACGGACACCGAGGAGATCGTCGCAGGGTGGGCGAAGCGCCTGCCGTACAACGACGTCCGCCAGCTCGCACATGCCATCGATGCTGGTCAGGCCATCACCGTCGAGTACGTCGCCACCTCGGGCAGCCGGACCGTGCGCACCCTCAGCCGCCTCATGCTCGACCCGCCCTACCTCGAAGCCTGGTGCCACCTGCGGGACGCCGAGCGCGTTTTCACCCTCTCCCGCATCCACAGCGTCGTGAGCGTCCTGCCCAAGTGAAAAAGAAGATGGTATCGGTAGAGATAGTATCTCCATAGAGACTATCGTCTACGGGAGTCTTACAGTGCGTCGCTTCATCGGGCGGGACCACGAGCTGAACGTGCTCGACAACGCCTTGCAGGCGGTTCGTGATGCCGTCGGGTCGGCGAAACCAGGCCAGTGCCTCCTCATGCGCGGACGGCGGCGGGTCGGCAAGTCCAGCCTCGTCGAGGAGTTCCTCCGGCGCACCGAGACGCCATGCCTCTTCTTCACCGCGGCGGGCGGCACGGCGGACGACGAGTTGACGGAGTTGCTCGACGCCGTCGCCAGGTCCACCCTCCCGGAGCGGGAACTGTTCTCGGACGAGTCCCCGCAGCAGTGGAATGCCGCATTCAGACTGCTTGCGGAGATCCTGCCCGACGACACCCCCAGCGTCGTCGTCATCGATGAGGTTCCGTATCTCATGGACCGTATCGACGCCTTCGAAGGCATGCTGCAGAGGGCGTGGGACCGCCTGCTCAGCCGCAAGCCGGTACTCCTCCTCCTGGTCGGATCCGACCTGTCGATGATGGAGGCGCTGAACAGCTACGACCGGCCCTTCCATCAGCGGGGCCGGGAAATGGTCGTGGGGCCGCTGAACCCGGCCGACATCGGCGAAATGCTCGGCCTGTCGCCGGCGGCCGCGTTCGACGCTGCCCTGATCACGGGTGGTCTCCCGCTGGTCTGCGCGCAGTGGCGGCCCGGAGCGGATATCTGGGAGTTCCTCGGCGACTCGCTGGACAACCCGATCTCGGCGCTGCTGGTGTCCGCCGAGCGTTCACTGGCCGCGGAGTTTCCACCGCAGGCGATGAGCAGGGAAGTCCTGCGGGCCATCGGAAGCGGGGAGCGAACCTTCACCAACATCGCGCGCGCCGCCGGCGGCATCGCGCACACCACTCTCACCCGAGCCACGGACGTCCTGACCGAGAAACGGGTGGTAGCAGCCGAACTGCCCCTCTCCCTACGGCCGTCGAAGGAACGCCGCTACCGGGTGGCCGACCCCTACCTGCGATTCTGGCTCGCGTTTCTGGATCCGCACATGGCGGAGATCGAGCGGATGCGCGGAGATCTCACGCTGAGCCGCATCAAGGAGCAGTGGACGAGCTGGCGGGGCCGCGCGATCGAGCCCCTGGTCCGAGAATCCCTCGCCCGCCTCCTGCCGGACGAGTTCCTGCCCGCCACCCCCGCCATCGGTGGGTACTGGACCCGCAGCAACGACATCGAAATCGACTTGGTGGGTGCGGACCGGCAGCCCGTGGCCAAGCAGTTGCTCTTCCTCGGCTCGGTCAAGTGGCTGGAGAACTCCGCCTTCGACAGCCGCGACCTGGCCGCACTGCAGAAGCACCGGGCGGCGATCACCGACGAGCCGGTTCCGCTCGTGGCGGTCTCCCGCAACGAGATCAGCTGCTCCGGGCTTCAGGCCGCCTACGGCCCCGAGGAACTGCTCAGTTCCTGGCGCAGGGTGTGAGCAGGTCAGGTCAGTCAGGTCAGGTCAGGTCAGGTCAGCGGGCGATCTTCACCTGTCGGGTCTCCGACACCTGGTCGATGTCCGACGTGCGGATCGTGACCTTCATCGTCCAGGTACCGGCGAGGGGCAGGTTGAGGGACCGGGTCCCCCAGTAGCCGCCCTGGTCGGTGAGCCCGGCGTTGATGGGGCCGATCTTCTGGGACCGGAGCGTGAAGGAGAGCCGGATCTCGGGAACGGTGGCGATGCCTCCGTCGGGGCCGATGACGACCGCCTCGACCGTGTTCTCGCCGACGCGGCCCGGCTCCAGGATGATCTGGATCTTGCCGCGGTTGCCCGGAGTACCGACGTCGAAGGGGATCAAGATCGTGGACGCGGTCGGACCGCCCGCGGCGGTCGCGGTGGACCCGGCTGCCGCCGTCTCGAGTTCGGCGCGGCCGGGCTGCGTGCCTGTCAGCACCGTCGTGATGACCAGCACCACCACGCCCACGACGACTTCGGCGAGGACCGAACGGCGCAGGGACCGGTGTCGAGCGCCGGCCTCTGCCTCGGATGCCGGTCCCGAAATCTCCGACCGTGGCTCCGCCGGCAGCTCCGACGACGGCTCCGACGACGGCTCCGACAGCGAAACGGTCGTTGCACCAGGGGGCGAACTGGACGTTGCACCGTACGTTGAACCGGACGTGGAGTCGGGTTCGGGTAGTGCGGCGGGCGTCGCATCCGCGCCGCCGGGTTCCAGCCCGCGCTCGGAGGTGGTCGGTGTCGAGACCCCGTCGGCCGCCGACACCCCGGCCATCTCCAGCACGAGCACCTTCGACGGCTGTGCCACGTCCGTCAGCCGGGCCGTCCAGCGGCGTGAGAACCCCGCCGCGGCCAGCAACAGCACCACCGCGCACACCTTCGTGACCAGGATCCGGCCGTACAAGGTGCCGAACACCGCGTCCCACGAACCGAGCCCCCGCCAGGACTGGTAGACGCCGGTCAGCACCAGGACCGTGACCGAGGTGAAAGCGAGACGCGAGAAGCGGTTCACGGAGGCGGCTGAGAGCGGGACCTCCGACCGGTGGAGCGTGGTGAGCAGGGCGCCGAGACCACCCAGCCAGACCGCCATCGCCAGCAGATGCAGTACGGAGGAGGTCATCGCCATGGGGACCTGGATGCCCGCGGACGCGTGCTCGGCGACGGCCCAGGTGCCCGCCAGGGCGACGGCCAGGAACCCGCCGACCACGAGAACTGCCGGCTTCGGATCCGGAGACCACCGCAGTCCGGCCTCCGTCCGTACGAGGAAGACCGCCGCCCCCGCCAGCAGCGCCAACCGGGCGAGCAGCGCCCAACCGGGCCTGCTCGTCAGCGTGTTCTCGACCAGGGCCGGGTCGAGGAGGGTCGACGGGCCGGTGCCGCCTTCGTACGGGCCACGCAGGAAGACGAGGGCGACCGTGGTGACGAGGAGGGTCCACCAGCCGGCGCGTACGAGGCCGCGCAACGGTTGGGTGCTGGGCGGGCGGCAGGCGAGGACGAAGACGGCCACGCCGATGAGCAGGGCGACGGCGGCGTACGCGGCGTAGCGGGCGATGTCGTAGAGAGCGCCCGAGGCGGGATCCACGGCCGGCTCGGCGGAGATGGGGGCCGCTGTCTCGGAGGGCTCTCCGATGGAGAAGGTGAAGGCACCGGCGATGGGGTGGCTGTCCGCCGAGACCACCCGCCAGGCGACCGTGAACGTACCCTCGGGAAGATCGTCGCTGAGCCGTACGCGGACCGTGTCGGAGCGGCCCCGGACGTGCTCCGTGTCGCCCGCGTTCACCCGGCGGTTCTCAGGACTGAGGACGCGCAGCGAATCGTCGGTGATGCCGACCGACTCGGTGAAGGTCATGGTGACCTCTCGCGGCGCGGACTGGAGCACGGCCCCCTCACGGGGGTCGGTGTCCCGCACGGCCGAGTGGGCCGACACGGAGGTCGCGCCGCCCAGCAGGAACAGCGTGCCCAGCAGGGCGACGAGGACCGCAGCCCGGCGTGGCGCCGACACCCGAGGCACGTTCAGTACCCGTAGTACACGTAGTACCCCCACTACCCGCACTACCCAAAGCGTCCGTGGCACCCGAAGCGCCTGTAGTACCCGAAGCACCTGGTGTGTACGGCGCACTAGGCCCACGTCGCCTCTCCCTGCTTCTCGTACTCGTCGTACTCGTCGCGCCTGCCCTGCTCGTCGCGCTTGTCGTGCTTGTCGTACTCGTTCTGCTTCTCGTCTGAGGGAGTACGGATGTACGCGGCACGTTGTTCAACACGGCCCGCCTCCGCCCGGCTCACCGTCCCGCTCCGCTCCGTCGCGTCCCGTCGCGTCCCGTCGCGTCCCGCCGTCACCATGTCGGCCGCGCCGAGACCCCTCCGTCCACGACCAGGTCGTGCCCGGTGATCCAGGAGGCCATCGGCGAGGCGAGGAACACACAGGCGTCGGCCACGTCCTCCGGGCGCCCCAGCCTCCCGGTGGGAACCGCCTGTTGCCAGCGGCGTACGCCCTCCGGCCACGCCTGCGTGAGCCCTTCGCGGTCGATCAGCCCCGGAGAGACGGTGTTCACGCGGATTCCGTGGGGACCGTACTCCAGGGCCGCCGAGCGCGCGTGCATCACGACGGCCGCCTTCGACGCGGCGTAGTGCGCGTGGTGAGGGGCGGGGTGCATGGCCTCGATGGAGGCGATGTGGGTGATGCTGCGCAGACGCCCACCGGGTTCGCTCCTCAGCTCGGCGGCGGCCTGGGTGCACGCGAAGACGCTCGACACGTTGGCGTCGACCACGGCCCGCCACTCCGCCACCGTCATGCCGGGCAGCTCCTGGACCGGTTGTACGCCCGCGTTGTTGACCAGCGCTGTCAACACCCCGTCTCCCCAGTCCGCGGCCTCGCGCACCACCCGGCGGCACTCGGCCTCCACGGTCAGGTCGGCCCGCAGAGCCACCGCGCGTCCGCCCGAGTCCGCGATGAGAGCGACGACTTCACCCGCCGCCTCAGTGTTCGTACGGAAGTGGACGGCCACGGCTGCCCCCGCCGCCGCGAACCTCAGCGCGATCCCCCGCCCGATACCGCCCCCGGCACCGGTGACCAGCGCCACCTGACCGTCGAGCAGCCCGTTGCGCGGACCGAACTCGCCGGTCACGGCCGACTCAGCGCGGCGATCCGCGCTGCCTCCGCCGGGTGGTGGGCGGCTAGTTCGGCCCCGTCCCCGTGCTCGTACCCCTCGTAGGTGAAGCCGGGCGCCATCGTGCACCCGAAGAACGACCAGGCTCCGTCCGGGGCGACGCGCGCGCCCATCCAGGTACGCGCGGGCACGGTGAACTGAACGTGCTGGCCACCGAGGACGTCCGGGCCGAGCAGGACCGTACGGGACGTGCCGTCGGGGGAGAGGAGCAACAACTCCAGGGGGTCCCCCAGATAGAAGTGCCAGGTCTCGTCGGCCGGGAGGCGATGCAGGGCGGAGAAGTCGCCGGGCCGCGAAGTCAGGAGAGCCACGATCGCGGACCCCTCGGGCCGGCCGTCGAGCCGTTCGGGGCCCGCCCAGGTACGGCGGAAGAGGCCGCCCTCTTTGGGAATGGGTTCCAGTCGGTAGTGAGCGACAAGGGCTTCGGGAGTGATGTCATTGACCACCCACCGACCATGCCAAACATTCAGGGGATCCATCCGGTTCAGTCGCCCTCGCGCTGCCCGACAGGGTTGCGAGCGACTGGGCGCGGGCTTCACCAACCCGGCCGCTGACGGCGCACTCCGGCAAGGAACCGGTCCTGCCGAAGCAGCGGGTCAACGCGCTGGGGTACTGACAAGAGGTGCCGGCGAAGAGTGCTGGCGAGGAGTGCTGGCGAGCGGCCTGAATCCGCACGCGCGATGATCGGAACATGGACGTCACCCTTCACCTGTCCCAGCAGCCCGAGGCCGACGAACTCCTCGGGCGCAGCCCGCTCGCCGCGCTCGTCGGCATGCTGCTCGACCAGCAGGTACCGATGGAGTGGGCGTTCGCGGGCCCGTACACGATCGCGCGACGGCTCGGCAGGGATGATCTCGACGCGCACGAGATCGCGGCGTACGAGCCGGAGGCGTTCGCGGCCCTGCTGTCTTCGAAACCGGCCGTGCACCGCTATCCGGGTTCGATGGCCAAGCGGATCCAACAGCTGTGCCAGTACCTCGTGGAGCACTACGACGGGGACGCGGCGAAGGTCTGGGAGGGCGCGGAGACCGGCGCGGAAACGGGCGCGGAGCTCCTGCGCCGGCTGAAGGAGCTGCCCGGATTCGGCGCCCAGAAGGCCCAGATCTTCCTCGCCCTGCTGGGCAAACAGCTGGGCGTACGCCCGAAGGGCTGGCGCGAGGCCGCGGGTTCGTACGGTGAGGCCAAGTCCTTCCGCTCGGTCGCGGACATCACGGGGCCGGAGTCGCTGACGAAGGTGCGGGCGCACAAGCAGGAGATGAAGGCGGCGGCGAAAGCGGCGAAGGCCTCGGCCTCCGGCACCTGAACCCGCGCGCCGGAACGCGACCTGCGACCGAGCCGCCTCGTATACCCCGGACGCCCCGGACACCCACCCCGGACGCCCCGCACAGCTCGGATATCCCTCGGGCCGGACGCCCCGGACACCCCCGCTCTACGCCAATCGAGCGGTTCTTGTGGTCCGGCCGATGCGCCGGGCAGCCCGACCGGGGACATGACCTTTCGTGAGCCCCGACCGGTTCGTCCCGCGTACTCCACGCCAGCCCGCCCGGCAGTGGGCCTGGCAGCGGGGTCGGCAGCGCTGGCTCGTGGCACTCGCCGCGATGCTGTGCGCGGTGTGCGCGATGTGCGCGGCGGGTTCCGTGGGCGGACACGCCGGAGCGGCTCGAACGGCTCCGCCTGCCGCCGTCTCCACCGAGTCAGGCATCGAACACCAGTACGACATTCTGGATTCCGCTCTCCGCCCCCCTGCCCGCCAGGGCCACCGCCCCCTCGCACCCCTGCGTCCCGCACACCGGCTCACCCCCGAGCGTCGACGCCTGCGGGTCCGCGCCCTCCCCCCGCTCCGCCCCGCCCCCTCTCCGCACGCCCAGCGCTGCGTGGTCCTCCGCTGCTGAGGAGACCGGCTCCGACCGGACCGCTCCCCCTCCCCAGCAGCACGAGAGGACCCCCCATGCCGAAGGACCCGTACGCGATCCTGCGCGCCCTGGTACGCGCCGAAGCCCTCCGTAACTCCCCGAAGCCACCCCGGGCCACCCTTCCGAGCACGCCGAAGCCGGCGCCGGAGCAGCAGGCCCCGCCCGGGGATCACGAACGCGGTTGAATCGACCGGCCCGAGCGGGCCGACCGAGCGACCGAGCCGACCGGCTCGATCCGGCTCGATCCGGCTCGATCGGCGGGGCGGGAGCGGGGGCGGTCATTCCGAGGGCGGTCACCGCACCACGCCCCGCAGCAGGCTTCACGCCGGGCGCACGCGGTGACCCCTCGGACCTTGCCCTGCCGCTCCCGACTCTGCCGAACATGCCCCCCGGTCCGCCGCCGCTCGTTCGTAGGGTGGATATATCGAAAGCTAAGAAGACGCCGTCCCCTTTCGAGCGAATCAGCCGGGCGGCCTCTGTAATGGAGACCGGGCCCGGCTGTGGCCGCGGAAAGGCCGCCAAGCCCTCCAGCGAGGAAGGAGGGGAAGTAGGGGAAGTAGGGGAGCACCGCATAGCCTCGGGCGTCTTCGTCGGCGGCGCTTCACTGTCTGTAGTCCAAGGCCCCTGTCCCCGGTTCGCCCGAGCCCGTCCCGGGCCCGTTTCTTAACTGATCATGAACGGGTGATCCGGGAGAATTACCGGTTTGCCCATATTTACGACGGCATTTCCAGGGCCGCACTCCGCCGCCATGGCTGCGCCCGGAAGCTCTTGGCCGGTAGGCTTTCCGTGTGATCTTCAAGCGCATCGGAAACGGACGGCCGTACCCCGACCACGGCCGGGAAAGCACCCGGCAGTGGGCGGATGTCGCGCCGCGCCCGGTCCGCCTCGATCAGCTGGTGACGACCAAGGGCCAGCTCGATCTGGAAACTCTGCTCGCCGAGGACTCCACGTTCTACGGCGACCTCTTCGCGCACGTCGTGAAATGGCAGGGCGACCTGTACCTGGAGGACGGACTGCACCGCGCCGTCCGCGCCGCGCTCCAGCAGCGCCAGGTGCTCCACGCCCGCGTCCTCGAACTGGACTGAGTTTCTCTCTACCCCTCGGGTCACGCCTGCCTGCCTGCACGCCGGTACCCGGCACCCCCCTGGGCCCGAGTCCGAGTCCGGTCCAGCTTGCCCGGGCGCCGACGCCCGCACCCACACCGAGAGCCCTCCGACTCCTGCGCGGGCCGGCGCATTCGAGGGTCTACCCATGCCCGGGTTCGCCCTTTTGGGTAGGACCGTACGCCGGTCGATGATCATCTAGTAGGCATCGTGGCCTCGGCGCACTACGCTGCGCACATGAGCATGCTCACTCCCCCAGGCATGGGCGGCCAGTACCGGATCACGGGGGACAAGTACCCACGGATGCGCAGAAACCGGGGGCACCGCCGGATCGTGCTCGCGGTCGTCGCCTCCGTCGCCGCGCTCGGCCTCGTCGGCTGGGGAACCCTGCAGCTCATCGACGTCTTCACGGGCGGCGGCGACAAGGCAACGGCGGCCGGTTCGGCGGCGGGCTGCAAGACGTCCCCCTCGCCTTCCGAGAGCCCGGTCAAGGCCGCCGTGCCGAAGCCTGGCCAGATCACCGTGAACGTCCTCAACGCCACGTCCCGCGCCGGGCTGGCCAAGGACACCGCGGACGCGCTGAAGAAACGCGGCTTCAAGATCGGCAAGGTGGGCAACGCCACCAAGACGTACGACAAGAAGGTCGAAGGGCCCGGCATGGCGCTCGGCGCGAAGGCGGCCACCGACGCCGCCCTTCCCGTCCTCGCGGCCCAGCTCGCCGGCGCCGAGACGAAGACCGACACCCGGGCGAAGCCCGCGGAGGTCGACCTGATCCTCGGCAAGGCCTACAAGACCCTGGCACCGGAAAAGGACGCCGACAGGGTCCTGACCAACCTGGCCAGGGCCACACCGACGCCCTCGGCGACGAAGAAGGGCTGCTAGGGCGCTGCTGGGGCATGTTTCTGGCCGCAGGAAACGGGGAGCCCGCGCGGGCCATGCGGGCCACCGCACCATGCAGGCCACCGGGCTACCCGGTCCGCCGACCCACCCGGCCCGGCTACTCGGCCAGTCCGTCTACTTGGCCAGTCCGTCTGTTCAACCGGGCCCTCTGATCGGCTGGTCTCCTATTCAGCCGCGCCATACATACGGTCTCCCGCGTCGCCCAGGCCCGGGACGATGTAGCCGTGCTCGTTCAGCCGCTCGTCGACCGACGCGGTCACGACCGTGACCGGGGCGCCCGCGAGCTCGCGCTCCATGACCTCGACGCCCTCGGGGGCAGCAAGGAGGACCACGGCCGTCACATCGTCGGCGCCGCGCTTGATCAGTTCCTGGATCGCCGCGACGAGCGTGCCGCCGGTGGCGAGCATCGGGTCCAGGACGTACACCTGGCGCGCGGAGAGGTCCTCCGGCATGCGGGTCGCGTACGTGGATGCCTGAAGGGTCTCCTCGTCTCGGATCATGCCCAGGAAGCCCACCTCGGCGGTCGGCAGGAGGCGCACCATGCCGTCGAGCATGCCGAGGCCGGCCCGCAGGATCGGTACGACGAGGGGCCGCGGGTGGGACAGCTTGACGCCCGTGGTGCCGGACACCGGAGTCTCGATGTCGACCTGCTCCGTGCGCACGTCCCGCGTGGCCTCGTAGGCGAGCAGGGTGACCAGCTCGTCGGCGAGCCGACGGAAGGTCGGGGAGTCGGTGCGGCGGTCGCGCAGCGTGGTGAGCTTATGAGCGACCAGCGGGTGGTCGACGACGTGGAGACGCATGTCGTCAAGGGTATCCGGGCCTGTCCAGCCCGCCCGTCGCCGTTCACCGGCCCTCACCGCCCCTCACCGCCCCGCAACTCCTCCGGCCCTCCAGCCCTCCAGCCCTACAGCCGCCCAGCCCTGGTTTCGAGCACACTTCGCCGCTGCCCTCCGCAAACCTCCGCTGGCATCAAACCGCCCGTCGGAGGGAAAGTGGGAGAAACCGACTGGGGGTGTTGCCGATGCCGGACCCGGAACGACGAAACCCGGAAGACCTGGAGAGCGACGCCCAGCGCCGCAAGCGCCGGGCCCAGTTCCTGCGGGAACTCACAGAGGCACGCGAGCTGCGCGACAGGGTGCAGCCACGGCGGGCGAAGACGGCCAGGCTGCGCCGCGCCATGCGCATGCGGACGTTCCGCTGGTAGCCGTTCGGTAGCAGTTGGCAGTCGTCTGGCAGTTGGCAGCCGTCCGTCCGCCGTTACCGACAGTTACCGCCCTCGCTACCGCCCTTGAGATGCCACCTACGGGCTCGCCACGGGCCTGTCCGTAGGGGCACCGCGCCGCGACCCGCCGGGCAGCCCTCGGGCGGACGCGCGCGAAGCGGAGGCCCTGGCGGCGTACGATCCCGCTGTCGGTGGGCGCCGGGCGCCCAGGTGAGGCCATGCGGCGGCGTGACGCACGCGCCACGCGACCGGGCGTGACGACGCGGCCGGGACACAGCGAGCCGAAGACCTCTCCTGAACGCTCTGTTTCTGCCACGATTCCGAGTGGGCGGGACTCGGAGCACGCACTCCCCGCCCACAACCTCCGCCGGGGGGGATCCCCAACCGGCACGCCTAGGACCAGTGGGAGAGTCACGGTGTACTTCGCCGCACTGCTCGCGCGCACCGAAGACGGGTGGGAAGCGAGCGACACAGAGCTCGACGATGTGGAGACCCTGTCGGATCTGAGCGACCTGGCCCGCGAAGCCTCGGTCGACGACGACACGGTTCTCGTCTACATCGAGCAGGAGGACGCGTGGTTCGGAGTCGTCCGCGTGGACGGCGAGGAGGACCCTCGTATCTACGTCTCGGACGCCGCGGCCGCTGCCCGTAGTTCGTACGGCGAGATCCTGCTCACCGACGAACTACTCGGAAGGGATCCCGGCGACGACAACGTCGCCGACCTGGACTCCCTCGATCTCGACGGCACGGAGGACGGTGAGCCCGAAAACGAGACCGACGCCGACGCCGACGCTGATGGAGAAGACGACGTCGGCATCATCGCCAAGGGTGAGATCGTGCCACCCGGGCCCATCGGAGACCGCGAGGTCCTCGCCGATTTCGGCGTGAACGAGAAGGAGTTGCTGGCCCTGGACAGCACCGACGCACTCGGCGAGATCGCCGAGGTTCTCGGGGCGGCGGAGGTCCTGGAGACCGTCCGCTGACTCCCTTGAACGCATCGGAGGAACAGGACCCCGTTCGCGACCGGTGGCGGGCCGCGATGCGGCTCGCCCTGGACGAGGCCGCACTGGCGGGGCGGGGCAAGGACGTCCCCGTCGGTGCCGTCGTGCTGTCTCGTGACGGCACGACGGTGCTCGCCACCGGGCACAACGAGCGTGAGGCGGCCGGCGACCCGACCGCCCATGCCGAGATACTTGCGATTCGCCGGGCCGCCGCGAGGACCGGGGAGTGGCGGCTCACCGGCTGCACACTCGTCGTCACCCTCGAACCCTGCACGATGTGCGCCGGAGCGATCGTCCAGTCCCGCGTGGACCGGGTCGTCTACGGCGCCCGCGACGAGAAGGCGGGCGCGGCCGGCTCCCTCTGGGACGTCGTACGCGACCGCCGGCTCAACCACCGGCCGGAAGTGATCGCCGGCGTGCTCGACGAGGAGTGCGGCCGGCTGCTCACCGAGTTCTTTCGCGGCCGCTGAACCCCTGCACGCCGCTCCCTGCCACGCTGCGCCACGCCCGGACCGACGGCCGAATACGGATTTCCGAGCACGGCCCATCGTGGGCTAGGATCTCTCTCGGTAGCGTGTCCGAGCGGCCGAAGGAGCTCGCCTCGAAAGCGAGTGTGGCGCAAGTCACCGAGGGTTCAAATCCCTCCGCTACCGCTCTCACACCCTCCTGACCAGCGGAAACGCAATCAGGGGGGTGTTTTGCGTGCGGCACGTACTGCACGACCGTGCTGCACCGGAAGACGGCAAGAGCGCAACTGGCCCGCGCGTCGGCCACGTTGCGCCTTCCCACGGAAGGCTCTCCCCTGCGGTCCCTCCGAGACGATGTCCCACAGTCGACTTCGTCGTCGGCGATCAGGTCCGCCATCACGATGAGCCCGCTCAGATGCGGCTGTGCCACCCACGAGGAACCTGGCTGGACAGAAGTCGTACTCCTGGTGGGGTAATGCGGATATGGCTACCGAGGATGCACCTCCGGACGAGACCACCGTCAAGAAGTCCGTCACCATCCCCAGGTCGCTCGCCCGCGAGGTCGAAGCCCGCACAGGCGCCCGGGGTTTCTCCCGCTTCGTCTCCGACGCCGTGGAACACGCCCTCGCCCTGACCAAGACCAGGGAGATCGTCGAGGCGTACGAGGACGAGCACGGCTCCTTCACTCCCGAGGAGATCGAGGAAGCCCGCCGGACATGGCACGGCGAGTAGCCCCGGCGTTCGCCGACTGGGCTCCTGGTATCGCTGCGAGCGTTGGGAAACATCTGCGGACCTGGGCCCAAGCAGCTGGTCCTGCAGTCCGAGCCGCGTCACGTGCGCCCTCAACTGATGGACAGGACGGCCTGCTCTGAAGATGAGCCTCGGACACCGGACTGGAGCCTCCGGCAGACTGCGAGTCGACTACGCAGGCGGCACGTGCGGCGCGCGGCGGGCCGCGCACTCAACCTGGACGAGTGCTGCGCCACACGAATCTGACAGCACTGCTAGCATTGTAAGCGAGGCGAGGGAGGCAATGTGGCGACTCTGACAATCCGGGGACTGGACGACGCGACCCATGCGCGACTGCGCGTGCAGGCCGCCCGGCACGGCAGGTCGATGGAGGCTGAGGTGCGTGCGATTCTCGGCGAGCAGCTGGCGTCCGACAATTCCTCCCGTCCGCTGGGATCTCGCATCCGCGAGCGATTCTCCGGACTCGGCGGAGCCGAGTTGGAGCCGCCGGCTCGGCAGGATGCGCCGCGCTCGGCGGTCTTCGAATGATCATCCTCGACATCAATGTCCTGTCGGAGCTGATGAAGCCTGTTCCGGAGCAGCAGGTCGTCGACTGGCTCGACAGCCTTGTACCCGATGAGGTCATGACGACTGCGGTGACTGCTGCGGAGCTGTGGTACGGGGTACGCCGGTTGCCAGACGGCAAGCGCAAGTCGGAGCTTGCCGAAGGCATTGATGCGATGTTGTTCGAGGATCTCGGCGGACGCATCGAGGTGTTCGACGCGGCTGCGGCCACCCGGTACGCGGACATCGTGCTGGCCCGAGAGAGGCTCGGCCGGCCGATCGCCGCCGCTGACGCACAGATCGCGGCGATCTGCGCCAGACGCAAGGCGACGCTGGCAACCAGGAACGTCAAGGACTTCGAGGGCACCGGTGTCACGCTCGTGAATCCTTGGGACGACGCCGCAGCCCCGCGCGGCTGACGGCGTCGCATGCAACGCCATACAGGATCATCATCGCGGCATTTCGAAGGCTGGACCTCCGATCGGGTGACCTGACAGGGCGTCCGCCAACACGCACAGCGCGGTGCCCAGTTCCATTGAGTGCATCCGGTGAGGCCGGGCTGCTCACTAAGACCATAGAGCGCGGCTTCATCTCGGGATGGGCAGGCGGACATCGGGCGCATGGCGCAGCTCGTCCGCCAGTGCGCAAGCCCGCCACTGGGCGGTACGGACGCGTGCGTCATCGCCGTCGCGCAGCACGTGGAGACCACGAAGTCAGTCACACACCGTGGCCATCCATCAGGATGGATCCACACCCGGCAAAGTAGTGCGGAGGAGCCTCCAGCGGCGTCAAGGGCGCGGAGCCAACGGCCACTCCACACCCCGGATCGACCACCCGAGCGAGCAGGCGAACACTGCTGGCCGCGCCCCTCTTCACGGTGCGGCACGTGCCGCACGGGAACCGTCAGAGGCGGATCGAGCAGGATTCAGCAGGATGGAAACAGGGTGGTATGCCCCACTCTCAAGAAAAACCGCAGGTGAGACGGGTTACGTAAGCGGGTTCAAATCCCTCCGATACCGCTCTCACACCCTCCTGACCAGTGGAAACACGGTCAGGAGGGTGTTTTGCGTGCGGTACGTTTTGCGTGCGGTACGTGCCACGCGGCCGTGCCGCACCGAAAGACTGCAGGTGGAGCACAACTGGCCCGCGAGCCAGCCCCGCTGCGCCTTCCCTCGGAGCGATCAGCCACCTGCGGTCCCTCCGAGGCGATACGCCACAGTCGGCCTCGCCGCCGACGATCAAGCCTGCCGTCACGATCAGCCCCGGGCGTGACGTGCCGCCTCCCCGGCCCACGCCCCGAATCAACCCTCGTCGTGAGACGGGGTCCTTCGTACGTCCCGGCCCTCGACCATTCCGGCACCTTTCCGGCACCTTCTCGACACTTTCGCGGCGCTTTCTCGGCACTTCCCAGCACTTTTGAAAGATCGTCAGATCAACTGCTCGGGGTTACACTCACCGCCGACGACAGGGGCCCCAACAGGCACAGCGGGCACAGCGGGCGCAGCGGGCACAGACCACAGACACAGGGGGAGGCCGCGATGGCGGTGAATTCGAAGAAGATCGCCGTCTACGTACTCGTGGTCTTCGCGCTGTACGTGATCATCACCGACCCCGCCAAGGCGGCGGACTACGTCCAGATAGGCTTCGAGGGCATCTCGAACGCTGCTCAGTCCGTCGGTGACTTCATGACGTGGATCGCCGACGGGGCCAAGGACTAGCCCGGCGGCCGGCCCTGTGTAAGCCAAGGGCCGAGCGGTCGCCGTCGTTTTTGTGTCCTCGTTCTCCCTGGGAGTGCTCGTGATCCGCCACCTGGTCCTCTTCAAGCTCAACGAAGGTGTCGAGCGGGAAGACCCGCGTGTCGTCGAGGGCGTCGCCGCCTTCCGCGCACTCGGCGGGCAGATCCCCGAACTGAAGTTCTGGGAGTGCGACTGGAACATCACCGACCGCCCCATCGCGTACGACTTCGCGATCAACTCGGCGGTCGAGGACACGGACGCACTCAGGCGGTACATCGAACACCCGACCCACCAGACAGGCGTTGCGATGTGGCGTGAGTTCGCCACGTGGGTGATCGCCGACTACGAGTTCTGAGCCGCGCAGGACTGCGGCCGCCCAGCCGCGCTCCGCGCACAGCACCGGTATCCACTCCCGTACCCGTACCCGTACCGGCGGCACCGACCCCTCGCCCGAACGGCGGGGGGCTCTTTCATGCGCGGTTCATGCCCCGGCTCATGCCCCAGTTCGCACTCCGGGTCGCGCCCCGGGTCGCACCTCGGTTCCGCCTCGCCCTCAACACGAAGTTATGAGGTGCTTGCACACAGTGCACATGTCTTGTGATGCTATGACCGCTTTTGATCGATGAGTTGACGCATGTGTCTGACGGACGTCGTTCGGACTTGTGTTTTCACGGGTTTGACGGACCCAGAGGTGGAGTTGACCGTGCCGGCCAGTACCGCGCCTCAAGCACCTCCCCAAGCACGTCCCCAAGCACCCCCCGCGCAGAAGCCGCAGGCCCACGAACGGCTCGACGAACCTGGCGACCCCCAGGAGCCGAGTCCGCAGCGCCGCCGCGGGGCCGACACCCGGGCCCTCACCCAGGTCCTCTTCGGTGAGCTCAAGAACCTGGAGCCCGGCACCCCCGAGCACGGCCGGGTGCGGGCCGCGTTGATCGAGGCGAACCTCCCGCTGGTCCGGTACGCCGCCGCCCGCTTCCGGTCGCGCAACGAGCCCATGGAGGACGTCGTCCAGGTCGGGACCATCGGACTGATCAACGCCATCGACCGATTCGACCCCGACCGGGGCGTACAGTTCCCGACCTTCGCGATGCCCACCGTGGTCGGCGAGATCAAGCGGTACTTCCGCGACAACGTCCGCACGGTCCACGTACCGCGCCGGCTGCACGAGCTGTGGGTACAGGTGAACAGCGCCACCGAGGACCTCACGACGGCCTTCGGGCGTACGCCCACGACCGGTGAGGTCGCCGAACGGCTGCGCATCACCGAGGACGAGGTCCTGGCCTGCATCGAGGCCGGCCGCTCGTACCACGCGACCTCCCTGGAGGCCGCCCAGGAGGGCGAAGGGCTGCCGGGCCTCCTCGACCGGCTCGGCTACGAGGACCCCGCACTGGACGGTGTGGAGCACCGGGACCTCGTACGGCACCTTCTCGTCCAGCTCCCCGAGCGGGAGCAGCGCATCCTTCTGCTGCGCTACTACAGCAATCTGACGCAGTCCCAGATCAGTGCGGAGCTGGGTGTCTCGCAGATGCATGTGTCAAGGCTGCTCGCCCGAAGTTTCGCCCGGCTGCGATCCGCAAACAGGATCGAGGCGTAACTCTCGGGGGCGAATCACCCCCGAGAACCTTTCCCGACAGTTCTACGTCGAAAAAGCGTCAGACCCCCTTTTTCCAGGGCCTATTCACCCTTCTTGTGTCGACATGTCACTACAGCGTGTTGCCGACATGTGACATTCTTCCGGTGACGCGTTTGCCGCAGCCCTGCCTCCGGTATTCAGGTGGAGGCTGCGTTCCTTCGACGGGAGCGTCCGCCGCGACCGTCCGCGACCCAAAGGGGGTGGCATGTCCGCAGACCAGGGCAGCTCGAAGGTGCTCACGCTCACGAAGAGCGAACCCGCACCCGACGTGCTTCAAAGTGTCGTTGTCGAGGTACCGGCCATCCCAGCCGCCGAAGCCCCGGCCTTCCCCCCGACCCCGGAAGTGATCGACACCCGCACTCTGTCCCGCTCCCTGTTCCTGCGGCTCGCCGCACTCGATGAGAACAGCCCCGAGCGCGCCTATGTACGGGACACCCTCATCGAACTCAACCTCCCGCTGGTGCGTTACGCCGCCGCCCGCTTCCGGTCGCGCAACGAACCCATGGAGGACATCGTCCAGGTCGGCACGATCGGCCTGATCAAGGCGATCGACCGCTTCGACTGCGAACGAGGCGTGGAGTTCCCGACGTTCGCGATGCCGACCGTCGTGGGTGAGATCAAGCGGTTCTTCCGGGACACGTCGTGGTCGGTGCGGGTGCCGCGCCGGCTCCAGGAGCTGCGGCTCGCGCTGACCAAAGCCAGCGACGAGCTCTCCCAGAAGCTGGACCGCTCGCCGACCGTCGCCGAACTCGCCAAGGTGCTCGGCGTGTCCGAGGAGGACGTGGTCGACGGGCTGGCGGTGGGCAACGCCTATACGGCGTCGTCCCTCGACTCGCCGGCTCCCGAGGACGACGGCGGCGAGGGCTCCCTCGCGGACCGCCTCGGCTACGAGGACACGGCCCTGGAGGGCGTCGAGTACCGCGAGTCCCTCAAGCCCCTGCTCGCCAAACTCCCGCCCCGCGAGCGGCGGATCATCATGCTCCGCTTCTTCGCCAACATGACGCAGTCGCAGATCGGCGAGGAGGTCGGCATCTCGCAGATGCACGTCTCCCGGCTGCTCACGCGGACGCTGTCCCAACTGCGGGAAGGGCTCATCTCCGACTGATCCGCCGTACGGGCCCTGGTACTTGACGGCCTGACGGGCGGTCAGTCGCGTCGGCGCGATACGCCGACGGGTGGTGCAGCAGTCGATACGTGGTCGCCGGGGTGCCCTTGGGGGTGCTTCGGCGACTGCCTTCTGTCTCCTGCCTTGCGCCTTCTGTCTTGCGCCTTCTGCCTTGCGCCTTCTGCCTTGCGCCTTCTGCCTGGAAGCGGCACTCGCCGCCTGCGGCAGCGGAGGCGGCGCGCGCTATCGACTGGGCGACCGTCGAGGCGACCGAACCGCTGCCCACACCGATCGCGCCGATCGCTCCGGACAGCCGAGAAAGAAGCGGCCGGGAGAAGCGGCCGGGAGAAGACCTGGACGGTGCGCGTCGACGCGATGGGGCCCCGCGCGGCCTCGTCCGAGCGCAGCCGCGCATGGAGAGGGCGCCTCTCGGCATGCGCGTCGAGACGCGGGACGCAGGACGTGTCCGTCAGGTGGGAGCAGGGCGCCCGGTGGAGCCCCCGCCTACTTGAGCTACTTGAGTGCGAGCCAGGCGACCACGGCGACGACCGCGATGGCCACGATCACGCCGACGATCAGACCGACGCGGGGACCGCGGGGGGCTGCCTGCTGCTGGCGACTCTGCGGGTCGTCGACGAACGCTCGGAACATCTGGGTGCTACCCGCGGGGTCGTTGTTGCCCTCGGGGCCCTGGGTGTTTGCCATGCGCGTGACCCTATCGGGTGCGTTCGGCGGTCCCAAGTTTCGGGTGCCGTCTTCCGGTGACGCGTGCCCTTTTCCTGCCGACAGGCGGCCGTGGAGTCGTCGGTACCCACAGAAGCGCTTCCCACCTGCGGGTTTACGTTCGCCAATACTTGCCTTTGCCAAGGTTTTAGCCCACAGGTCCCCATTTCGTTTGCCTGCAGCAACCAACAGTATTTATGGTTGCCTGAAGCAACAAAAGAAGGATGAGGGAGGTGCGATGGCCGCTCGACGGCAGTACGAGGAGCTGGCCCAGCAGCTCAGCGCCATCGGCGCTGTGAAGCGGGGTCTGGGCCGGGTCCTCCCGCCCGAGTGCCCGGCGGGGTCCGCCGCGGTGCTCACGCTGCTCGACCGGAACGGCGAGATGCGGATGAGCCGGCTCGCCGAGCTGCTCGCGATCGACATGTCGGTGACGAGCCGGCACGTGGCGCACGTCGCCGAGCGCGGCTGGATCGACCGGTCCCCCGACCCGGCCGACAAGCGGTCCCGCATCCTGCGGCTCACCCCCGCCGGACGGGACATGCTCGCCGACCTCTCCGAGCGCTATATGAACGCGCTCGCCCACTGCCTGGCGGACTGGTCCGACGACGAGGTCGACCAGCTCAACGCCCTGCTCGGACGACTGCGCGCCGGCTTCGGCGACTGCCGGCCCGTACCCACCGCGCACGGGCCCACCGCGCACGAGGCCACCGCGCCCGTACCCACCGCGCACGAGCTGAACGCCGAGCGGACCACCCGTACACCTGTATGACGCACCACAAGAAAAGGAAGCCCATGGCAACGACCACACCAGCCGGTGTGCGGGGCTCACACGCCAAGCACGGAGGCGCCCCCGACGGCGCTCCGATGACGCACCGGCAGATCATGGAGGCCCTCTCCGGGCTGCTGCTCGGCATGTTCGTCGCGATCCTGTCGTCGACGATCGTCTCCAACGCCCTGCCCGAGATCATCGGCGACCTGGGCGGCGGCCAGTCCGCCTACACCTGGGTCGTCACCGCCGCGCTGCTGTCGATGACCGCGACGACGCCCCTGTGGGGCAAGCTCGCGGACCTCTACAGCAAGAAGGCGCTCGTCCAGATAGCGCTCGTCATCTACGTCCTGGGATCGGCCGCTGCGGGCCTGTCGCAGAACGCGGGCATGCTGATCGCCTGCCGCGTGGTCCAGGGCATCGGCGTGGGCGGTCTGTCCGCCCTCGCGCAGATCGTCATGGCCGCGATGATCTCCCCGCGTGAGCGCGGCCGGTACTCCGGCTACCTCGGAGCCACGTTCGCAGTCGCGACCGTCGGCGGCCCCCTGCTCGGCGGTGTCATCACCGACACGAGCTGGCTCGGCTGGCGCTGGTGCTTCTACGTGGGTGTCCCCTTCGCGATCATCGCGCTGTTCGTGCTGCAGAAGACCCTGCACCTGCCCGTCGTGAAACGGGACGTGAAGGTCGACTGGGCCGGTGCGTTCTTCATCTCCGCCGCGGTCTCGCTGCTGCTCCTCTGGGTCACCTTCGCGGGCGACAAGTACGACTGGGTATCGCCGCAGACGTACGCGATGGTCGGTGGCTCGATCGCGCTCGGACTGCTGTTCGTGCTCATCGAGTCGAAGGCCAAGGAGCCGATCATCCCGCTGCGGCTGTTCCGCAACCGGACCATCACGCTCTCCTCCATCGCCTCGCTCTTCGTGGGTGTCGCGATGTTCTCCGGCACCGTCTTCTTCAGCCAGTACTTCCAGCTGGCCCGGGACGAGTCACCGACCATGTCGGGTGTGCTGACGATCCCGATGATCGCCGGCCTGTTCATCTCCTCCACCGTCTCCGGTCAGGTCATCACCAAGACCGGCAAGTGGAAGGCCTGGCTGGTCGGCGGCGGCGTGCTCATCACGGCGGGCCTCGGCCTGCTGGGCACCATCCGGTACGACACGGACTACTGGAAGACCGGCGTCTTCATGGCGCTGCTGGGTCTCGGCATCGGCATGATGATGCAGAACCTGGTGCTCTCCACGCAGAACCAGGTGGCTCCCGAGGACCTGGGCGCGGCCAGCTCCACAGTGACCTTCTTCCGCTCCCTCGGCGGCGCGATGGGCGTCTCCGCGCTCGGTGCGGTGATGGCCAACCGGATCACCGGCTACGTCGAGGACGGCCTGACCGGCATCGACCCCAAGTACGGGGCCGCGGCCAGTGGGTCCAGCGGCAACATCCCGGACATGGACGCCCTGCCCGCACCGCTGCGCACGGTCATGGAGAGCGCGTACGGGCACGGCATCGCGGACGTCTTCCTGATCGCCGGCGCGGTGGCACTGATCGCCTTCTTCGTCACACTGTTCATCAAGGAGGTCCCGTTGCGTACGTCAGGCGGGCTGGCGCAGGCCGCCGAGGCCCAGGCAGAGGCCCAGGCGGAAGCCACGGCGGAGGCCACGACGGTCGCCGGGGCCGCCCCGACAGCGGCCGGCTCGACCGGGGTCTTCCCGGCCGAGGTCGATGAGCGCGTCCCGAGCTGGGCCGTCTCCGACACCGGTGCCGGTACCGGCAGCGGCAGCGGTGAGGGGACCGGGTCCCGGTCCGGGCCCGAGGGCACCCAGCGGCTCTCGGCGGTCGCCACACTGGAGCCCGGTACCGACTCCGGCGCGGGTTCCGGCTCCGGCTCCGGCGGGGTCCCGGTCCACGGGTTCGTTCGCGGCGCCGAGAGCGCGCCCGTGCCCCGGGCCGCCGTCACGCTGATCTCCCTCGCGGGCCGTCAGCTGGGCCGCTCGGTCGCACAGGCCGACGGCGCCTACGCGGTGGACGCGCCCGGCACGGGTTCGTACGTGCTGATCGCCTCCGCGGACGGGTTCCAGCCGCAGGCCTCGACGGTCGTCGTGAACGGTGAGCCGCTCGCGTACGACATCCTGCTGAGCGGCACGAGCGGGCTCTCCGGTGCGGTGAAGGCCGCCGAGAGCGGGAAGCCGGTCGTGGGCGCGATGGTCATCGTGACCGATGTGCGCGGCGACGTGCTGGCCACCGGGACCACCGGTGAGCAGGGCGAGTTCACCTTCGCCGAGCTGGTGCCCGGCGCCGTGACCGTCGCGGTGAACGCCGCCGGACACCGGCCCCGCGCCCTGCCCGTCGAGGTCGGCGGCACCGGGGTCACCCGGGTCGAGGTCGAGCTGACCTCCGGAGCACAGCTCCAGGGCGTCGTGCACGCACCCGCCGGTCCGCTGGACGACGCCCGGGTCACGCTCGTCGACGCGGCGGGCAACGTGGTCGGCACCGCCACCACCGGGGCGGACGGGGCGTACGCCTTCGCCGACCTGGACAACGGGGAGTACACGGTCATCGCGACCGGTTACCCGCCGGTGGCCACGGCACTGACCGTCAGCGGCGGCGGCACCGACGGCCACGACATCCGACTCGCCCACCCCGGCGAGTAGTCAGAAAGCCCCCGGCCCGTGGAGCGCGTTCAGGCCGACCAGGCCTGCCCAGGCGCGCTTCACGGGCCGGTTTCATGAGATGAGGTTGCTTGCAATGGGACTGACCGCGCGGATCCGTACGCGGGACGGCTGGGCCGTGTCGCACGCGGTCGTCACGGTGACCGACATGACGGGCACCCAGGTGGTGCGCGCCGAGGTGGACGAGGAAGGCACCGTACGGGACGACGTCGCGCTCGTACCCGGCGCGTACACCGTGATCGTCACGGCCGTCGGGTACGCACCCGTCGCGTCGAGCACCATCGTCACAGCGAGCGGCCGGGCCGAGATCGGCACCGTGACCCTCGTCCGGCAGGGCGGCACCGAGTTGCCGCCGCCCGGCCCCTGGACCGTGGACCCGGTTCACTCCTCCGTGGGAGCCGTCGCCCAGCACCTGGGGATCTCCAGCGTGCACGGCCGGTTCACCCAGTTCGCCGGCTCGATCGAGATCGCGCCGGACGAGGTCGCCAAGTCCCGTGTGGAGGCGGTGATCCGGGCCGACTCGATCGACACGGGCAACGCCATGCGCGACGGCCACCTGAAGTCGCCGGACTTCCTGGACGTCGAGCGCTACCCGGAGATCCGGTTCGTCTCGACGGGTCTCACCCCGGCCACCGGAAGCGACCGCTGGACGGTCCACGGCGAGCTGACCCTGCACGGAGTCGTACGCCCGGTCGACCTGTCGCTGGCCTACCTGGGCACGGGCGCCGACCCCTGGGGCGGAACCCGGGCGGCCTTCCGCGCCACCACGGAACTGCGCCGCGAGGACTTCGCGATGAACTACAACCAGGTCGTACAGGCGGGCATCGCCGCCATCGGCACGACCCTGAAGATCGAGCTGGACATCCAGGCCGTGCAGGGGGAGACGCTCCCGCAGGTGTAGTCCCGGCAGAGATAGGCCCCTCAGGCGTAAGCCTGGCGGGAACAGGGCCGGCGGGCTTGAGGCCTGGCAGGTGTTGGGCCGGTAGGTGCAGGGCCGGTGGGCATAGGCCCGGCAGAAGCAGGCATCGACAGGCGTAGGCCCCGCAGGAGCAGGCTCAGTGGTGGCCCAACGCCTAAGCTGCCCGTATGGCACCGAACATCGCGACGAACACCTCCGTATCGCTGGACGAGTTGCTGAACTTCGTACGTCCCCGTCACCGCGCCATCCTGCTGACCCGCAGGACGGACGGAAGTCCGCAGGGTTCGCCCCTGACCTGCGGGGTCGACGACTCGGGTCGCATCGTCGTCTCCACCTACCCCGAGCGCGCCAAGACCCGCAACGCCAAGCGCGACGACCGGGTCAGCCTCATCGTCCTGAGCGACGAGTGGAACGGCCCCTGGGTCCAGATCGACGGCACGGCCGAGGTGATCGACTCCCCGGACTCGGTCGAGCCGCTGGTCGAGTACTTCCGGAACATCTCGGGCGAGCACCCGGACTGGGACGAGTACCGGGAGGCCATGCTCAAGCAGGGCAAGTCGATCATCAGGATCACCCCCGGGAAGTGGGGCCCGGTGGCCACGGGCGGCTTCCCGGCGAAGTTGGCGGAGCAGGAGTGAACGGCGCGGTTTCCCAGGCCCTCACCGCTCCCCGCGAAGGACCACCGTCTCGATTCCCGTGATCATCAGATCCAGCGCGAAGTGGAAGTCCCGCTCGTACATCTCCTCGATCGTGCTGCCCCCGCGGGCCCGCATGATCTCTTTGGACTCCTCCAGCACTTCGTCGAGCTCAGGAGCCTGCCGCAGCGTGCTCAGGGCCTGCTGGAAGTACTCGTCCGGACTCATCCCCGCCCCGGCGGAGCGCAGCGTGAAGTGACCCTCCATCGTGCCGAAGCCGTACACGAACTGAAAGACGGCGGAGATGGCCCCCGCCAGCCGGTGCGTGGGCAGCCCCGTTCTGCGGATCACCCGTTGCACGGTGCGCGAGAAGGCAATCGATTGGGGCCCGATGTTGAGGAACGTCCCGGCGAGCGGTGACGCCCAGGGGTGCCGTACGAGAAGGGCCCGGTAGCCGGAGGCGAGCGCACGAAGCTGGTCCCGCCAGTCCTCGCCCGAGTCCGAGTCCGAGTCCGACTTCTGATCGGGGTCGAGGGCGAGGTCGGGGTCGGGATCCGGACTCAGACTCGGCAGCTCCAGTTCGCCGTAGACCGCGTCGAGCGCGAGCTCCAGGAGGTCGTCCTTGGTGTCCACGTACCAGTAGACGGACATCGCGGTCACGTTCAGCTCGGCGGCCAGCCGCCGCATGGAGAACTTGGCCAGCCCCTCCGCGTCGAGCAGCCGTACCGTGACCGCGGTGATCCGGTCCCGGTCGAGCGACGACGGCTGGCCGCCCCGGGTGCCACCACCTCGCGGGGCCTTGCCCTCCAGCCAGACACTGGTCCGCGCCGGGCGCTCGGCCCGGTCGGCTGCCCTCACCATGGCGCACCTTCCTCGGAACTCTTGAGAGGGGCGCCCCGGAACACCGAGGTCCCCCCACCCTGATGCTAAGCGGCCCTCACGTCCGCACCGCCACGACGGAGTCTTCCCTCTCCGCCCGCCGGAGCAACGCCGCAGCCAGGAGTCCGCCGAGCAGCACGGCCACCGCACCCACCAACTGGCTGGTCTCCAGGCCCGAGGAGAACGCGTCCGTGATCCGTGCCCGCTCGTCCGCCGACTCCGCGGAGGCCAGCGCCGCCGGCAACGAGGCCGCCATGACCGGGATCAGCGCGGCGAAGCGGGAGTTGAGAACCGCGCCAAGGACCGCCACGCCGAGGCCGACGCCGAATTCGCTGAGCGTGCCGTTCACGCCTGCCCCCACGCCCGCCTTCTCCGGAGGAATCGCGCTCATGATGGCGTTGGCCATGGCGGGCATGGCGACCGCGATGCCCGCGCCCATGACGACCAGGCCCAGCAGCATGCCGCCGTAGCCGCCGTCAGCGCCGCCGCCGAGCACCGCGATCGCGGCCAGGCCCGCCGACAGCATCGTCATACCGAGGGCGATGGTGGCCGGGGTACCCAGCTTGCCGACGATCCGGGCACCCACGCCGGTCAGGTTGAGGGCCACGACGGACAGGGCGAGCGGGGCGATGCGCAGACCGGCCTCCAACGGCCCGTAACCGAGGACGAACTGGAGGTGCTGGGTGAGCAGGAAGAGCGAACCGCCCATGCCGAAGGCGACCAGGATCGCGCCGGCGACGGCGCCGATGAAGCGCTGGTTGCGGAAGAAATGCATGTCCAGCATGGGGTGCGGGATGTTCAGCTCCCATCGGACGAAAGCCACGAGGACGGCGACACCGAGGCCGCCCGAGAGCAGCACCTGGAGCGAGGTCCAGCCGTGCTCGGGGCCCGAGATGATCGCGTAGACGACCGCGGCCATGCCGATCGTGGAGAGTACGGCGCCGAGCAGGTCGGGGCGGTCGCCCTGGGGGTTCTTGGACTCGGGGACCAGCTTGAGTACGGCGACCAGGGCGATGGCTGCCACGGGGAGGTTGATCAGGAAGATCGCGCCCCACCAGAAGTGTTCGAGCATGACGCCGCCGAGCAGCGGGCCCGCCGCAAAGCCGAGGGAGTTGACCGTCGACCAGAGGCCTATCGCCTTGACCCGCTCGGTGTCGTCGAAGATCTGCACGACGACGGCGAGGGTCGTGGTCATAAGGAGCGCGCCGCCGACGCCCATGCCCGCGCGGGCCGCGATGAGCTGCGTCGCGCTCTGGGCGAGCCCCGCGGTGAGCGAGCCGACGCCGAAGAGGACGAGACCCGCGGCGAGCATCTTCCTGCGGCCGTAACGGTCGGCCGCGCTGCCGGCGGTGAGCAGCAGGCCCGACTGAACCAGCGAGTACGCGTTGATCATCCACTGGATGTCCGCCGTGGACGCGTCCAACTCCTCTGTGAGGGAGGGGATCGCGACGTTGAGGACGGTGTTGTCGAGCAGCACGGTGAGCGTGGCGAGCAGGATCACACCGAGGATCAGCCAGCGCTGGGGGTGGGCTCGGCCTTGCGAGGTTGGCATGCCATACACCGTAGAACAGCTCCCATACGCTGTACAACGCAAAAAAAGGAGCGGCGGCCGAGGCGCTGTTGCCCGCCTCGGCCGCCGCTCCCTGTCACCGCCTCTGTGCCACCGCCCCTGTTCACCGCCCTCGGAAACCAGGGCAGGCCCTGGGACCTGCCCTGGGACTGCCCTAGGACGGCCCAGGATCTGTCCTAACTCGTCGGCTGCGTCAGGTCGTAGAGGGTGGACGAACCCACCGTCACCTCCTTGAAGTTCTCCTGCACCCACTCGCTGATCTTGGACGCGGTGCCGGAGTCGCTGCTGCCGCCACGGCCGCCCGTGGAGCCGGAGGAGATGAAGTAGTGGATCTTCTCCTCCGCCACGTACTTCTTGAACTGGGCCAGTGTCGGGGACGGATCGCTGCCGTTGAAGCCGCCGATCGCCATCACCGGGTCGCCGGTGGAGAGCTGGTAGCTCGCCGCGTTCTGCGCTCCGATGGCCGCTGCCGCCCAGGTGTAGTCCCCGGAATTCTTCGTCAGGAGCGCCTTGGCCTTGGAGCTGACCGCCGCGCCGTTGAGCAGACCGCCCATACCGCCGCCCCCGCCGCCCATGCCACCGCCGTCACCGGTGCCAGTGCCGCCGCCGGGCTGGGTCTGACCGTTCTGGCCGTTCTGACCCTTGCCGTTCTGCTGACCCTGCTGACCCTGCTGACCGTTGCCGTTCTGCTGGTTCTGGCCGCCGCCGGGGAAGCCGCCGGTCGGGGGCTGGCCCATACCGCCGCCCTGCTGGTTCCGGCCCGGCATACCGCCGCCACCGGGGCCGCCGGCCATGCCGCCACCGCCGCCGCCCGGACCGCCGCGACCGCCGGAGACCGAGGGCCCTGCCGTGACGATCGAACCGCTGTGGCCCTCGTTCAACGTGGTCAGCGTGTACGCCGTCGGGCCCGCGAGGGCCGCGACGAAACTGAGCCCGACGACGGCGAGGGACAGCCTGCGCCCCAGCCGCGAGAGGAAGATCAGGCCGAGCGCGGCGACCAGACCGCCCACCAGGACCAGCCACTTCAGCCAGGGCAGGTAGTCGGAGGAACGGTTCAGGAGGACGTACCCCCAGACCGCGGTGGCCGTCGTCCCGGCCGCCATGGTGAGCGAGATCCACATCCTGCCGCGCTCTTCCCACAGCACGCTCGCGCCCATGCCGACCACGGCGGCGACGTACGGGGCGAGGGCCACGGTGTAGTACTCGTGGAAGATGCCCTGCATGTAGCTGAAGACCACCATGGTGATCAGCAGCGAACCGCCCCAGGCGAGGAACGCGGCACGGGCCGTGTCGGTCCGCCGGGCCTTCCAGGTCAGGACGATGCCCGCGGCCAGCACGATCAGCGCGGCCGGGATCAGCCAGGAGATCTGACCGCCGATGGAGGAGCTGAACATCCGGTCCCAGCCGGTCTCGCCCCAGGCGCCGCCACCTGCGCCGCCTCCTCCGCCACCGCCGACGCTGCCCGTCTCCTCGCCGTTGATCCGGCCGAGTCCGTTGTAGCCAAAGGTCAGTTCGAGGAAGGAGTTGTTCTGCGAGCCGCCGATGTACGGGCGGGAGGAAGCGGGCCACAGCTCGACGGCGGCCACCCACCAGCCGCCCGCGACGATCATCGACAGGCCGGAGAGCAGCACCTGCCCGATGCGCTTGCGCAAGGTCGTCGGCGCGAAGACCACGTAGATGATCGCGAGGGGCGGCAGGATCAGGAAGGCCTGGAGGGTCTTCACCAGGAAGGCGAGACCGACGGCCGCGCCCGCCCAGACCAGCCACTTCGTCTGGGCCTTTTCCATGGCGCGCAGCACGCAGTAGACCGTGACGGCCATCAGGAGGGCGAGGGCCGCGTCCGGGTTGTTGAAGCGGAACATCAGCGCGGCGACGGGCGTGAGCGCGAACACCGCCATGGTGATGAAGCCGGCCGCGACCGTGAACCGGCGGCGCACGGCCCCGTACAGCACTCCGGCCGTGGCGACGGCCATGAGCACCTGCGGGAACAGGATCGCGAAGGAGTTCAGACCGAACAGCCGCACCGACAGGGCCATCGGCCACAGGGAGGCCGGGGGCTTGTCGACGGTGATGGCGTTGGCCGAGTCGAGCGAGCCGAAGAAGAAGGCCTTCCAGGACTGGCTGCCGGCCTGGGCGGCCGCGGAGTAGAAGGAGTTGGCGTACCCGGAGGCCGTGAGGTTCCAGGTGTAGAGCGCGCCGATCAGCAGCAGCGTGCCGAGGAACGCGGGGCGCACCCAGCGGTTGTCCTCGGGCCGCCCGCGCCACAGGCGGCGCGCGAAGGGCTGCTTGGGACTGCCGTCCTCGGGAGCGGCGGACTCCGCCGGATGGACCGGTTCAACCGGTTCCTGAACGGCTGTCGGGGCGGGCGGCCGCCAGTCGGGGCCGGCGGCCCCCGTACTCGGATGGTCGTGCTGAGTCGTCGTCATCGCGCGTACCCGTTCCCGTTCCCGTTCCTCGGATCGTGGTCGTGGTCGTGATCGTTCGGGCGCACCGGCTGCATCTGCATGGTCGCGTCCCCCCAGGTCTGGTGGTCGTACGAAGGACTGGTCGTGCCGTACGGAGCGGAAGTGGTCGTGCCGTAGGCCTCGGCACCCGGCGTGCTGTGGACGTACGGGGACTGCGGCACCGTCGCGTAGACGGGCGACGCGGTTCCGGTCGGCACGGGTGGGACGGGTGACACGGGCGGCCTGGCCGGCACGGCGGGTGCGCGCGAGGCGACGACGGTCGACGGTGACTCGTCGTGCCGGTCCGGGAACACCCAGGCCCGGAAGAGCAGGAACCGCAGCACGGTCGCCGCGAGGTTGGCGACGATCAGGACCGCCAGTTCGGTGGAGTGCGCCGGCTCGGTCGTCGCCGCGTTCAGGGCGGCGAGCGAGCCGCTGGTGAGGGCGAGTCCGATGCCGAAGACGACCAGGCCCTGCGCCTGGTGCCGCACCGCACCGTCCTTGCCCCGAACACCGAAGGTCAGGCGCCGGTTGGCCGCGGTGTTGGCGACCGCCGAGACGAGCAGGGCGAGGGCGTTGGCGACCTGCGACCCCGAGAACGTACGGAAGCCGCTGTAGAGCACCAGGTAGAACAGCGTGGACAGAGCACCCACGACACAGAACCCGACGAGCTGGCGGGCCAGGCCCTTCGGTACGCCGCTGATCTCGCGGTCGCGCGGGTCGTCGCCGAACGGCCGTGCGAGGCGGTCGAGCGCCAGCGAGCCGGTGGCGAGAGCGCGTCCCACGCGCCACACGCCCTTCAGGTCGTCGGTCGCGGTCTTCACGATGTGCACCGTCGAGTCCGGGTCGTCGACCCAGTCGACCGGCACCTCGTGGATGCGCAGCCCCGCCCGCTCGGCGAGGAGCAGCATCTCGGTGTCGAAGAACCACCCGGTGTCCTCCACCAGGGGCAGCAGCACCTGCGCGACATCGCGCCGGATCGCCTTGAAGCCGCACTGCGCGTCGGAGAACCGGGCCTGCAGCGAGCCCCGCAGGATCAGGTTGTACGTACGGGAGATGAGCTCCCGCTTGGCGCCCCGCACCACCCGCGAACTCCGCGCGAGCCGCGAGCCGATCGCCAGGTCCGAGTGACCGGAGATCAGCGGGGCGACCAGCGGAAGCAGCGCGTTGAGGTCGGTGGAGAGGTCGACGTCCATATAGGCGAGGACCGGGGCGTCCGAGGCGGACCAGACGGTACGCAGCGCCCGGCCGCGGCCCTTCTGCTCCAGCCGGTACGACCTGACCTCGGGAATCTCCGCCGCCAGCCGCGCCGCCACCACCGGAGTGGAGTCCGTGGACGCGTTGTCCGCGACGGTGATGCGGAACGCGTACGGGAAGGTGCGGGACAGGTGCTCATGCAGTCTGAGCACACACGGCTGGAGGTCCTTCTCCTCGTTGTAGACGGGGATCACTACGTCCAGTACAGGCGTACCGGCATTTCCGGCCGGGAGGTGCTCCCGCGCCGGCAGGTTGCCGGGAGAAGGTTCGGTTCGCATGACAACGACTGTCGTCAAGCGCCCTGTTGCACCCATGTGGTCGCACTGTGCTGTGCCTGTGAGTACGGTTGTGAATTCGTTTGAGAAATGAACGACTCATGAGAATGGGGCGCTTGAGGGGTCAGCGCGGGCAGATGCACGGTAAAGACGGTGTGCCCCGGCACGCTGTCGACGGTCACCGCACCGCCGTGCGCGGCCGCGACGGCCTGCACGATGGCGAGCCCGAGCCCCGTGGACCCGGAGGCACGCGAGCGCGACGAATCGCCCCGCGCGAACCGTTCGAAGACGTGCGGCAGAAGATCCGGCGGGATGCCCTGTCCGTCGTCCTGGACGTCCACGCACACCCAGGCTCCCTGGCGGCGCACACGCGCGGTCACCGTCGTACCCGGAGGTGTGTGCGTACGCGCATTCGCGAACAGGTTCACCATGACCTGCTGGACGCGGGCGGCGTCCGCCAGCACGAGTGCGGGTTCGTCGGGCAGTTCGAGCCGCCAGTTGTGCTCGCGCCCAGCTGCCCGGGCGTCACTCACGGCGTCCACGACCAGCGGGGAGAGGTCGGTGTGCTCGTAACTCAGCGGCCGTCCCGCGTCGAGGCGCGCGAGCAGCAGCAGGTCCTCGACGAGGCCCGTCATCCGCCCGGCCTCGGACTCGATCCGGCCCAGCGCGTGCCGGGTGTCGGGCCCGGTCTGCTCGCGTCCGCGTCTGGTCAGCTCGGCGTATCCGCGGATGGACGCCAGTGGCGTACGCAGCTCATGGCTCGCGTCCGCCACGAACTGCCGTACGCGCGTCTCGCTCTCCTGGCGCGCGTGCAGGGCGCCCTGGACATGGTCGAGCATGCGGTTGAGCGCGGCACCGACCTGCCCGACCTCCGTATGGGTATCGGTCTCGGACTCGGCGACCCGCTCGTTCAGGGTCACCTCACCGGTGTGGAGAGGCAGTTCGGAGACCCGGGTGGCGGTGGAGGCGACCTTGCGGAGGGGGCGGAGGGCGACGGTGACCAGGGCGGACCCGGCGATACCGGCGGCGACGAGGCCGGCCGTGGTGACACTCACCTCGACGAGAACCAGGGTGTTGATGGTGCTGGTGACCGATTCGGTGGGGAGGGCGACGTAGAAGTCGCCCTTGACACCGCTGGCGTACATGACGCGGTACTCGCCCATGCCCGGGATGTCGACAGTGTGCTTGCCGGTCTTGGGCACGGAGCCGAGCGCGGCCTTCACCGCCTCGCTGAGGTTCTTGGGGGCCATCCGGTCGAAGGCGCCGTCCGCGGACTTCTCCACGGCGACGACCGCCCTGGTGATCCCGCCGTTGTCGCCGACCTCGGCGGCGATGGTGTCCTTCTGTGTCCCCTTACGGACGAAGTCACCGAGCTTGTCGCCCGTCGAGGAGCCACCGGAGGAACCCGGAGACGAGCCGCCGTTCGGGTTCCTGGGCAACTCCTCCTCCGGCGGCGGACCCCCGGCACGATCGGCGGTGTCGGTGACCTGGCGGTCCAGCTGCGCGTACAAGTGCTGCTGCAACGCGATCGTCGTCACCGTACCGATCACCGCACACACCACCGCGATGAGCGCGACCGCCGAGACGACGAGCCGCGTCCGCAGGGTCCGAGGCTGCCGGCGCCGCTGCGCGCGCGGAACCCCGGACTGTCGGCGCCGCTGCGTCCGCGGCCGTCGTCGCCCGCTCACGACGCCGCTGGCTTGATCAGGTAACCGGCGCCGCGCCGGGTGTGGATCATCGGCTCACGGCCGGCGTCTATCTTGCGGCGCAGGTACGAGATGTAGAGCTCGACGACGTTGGCCTGCCCGCCGAAGTCGTACGACCACACGCGGTCGAGTATCTGCGCCTTGCTCAGCACCCGGCGCGGATTGCGCATCAGGAACCGCAGCAGCTCGAACTCGGTCGCGGTGAGGTGGATGCCGTCACCGGAACGCGACACCTCGTGGCTGTCCTCGTCCAGGGTGAGGTCACCGACGACGAGCACCGACTCGGAGCGACGGTCGGCGGCACCGGAACGGCGGATGAGCCCGCGCAGCCGCGCCACGACCTCTTCGAGGCTGAAGGGCTTGGTGACGTAGTCGTCGCCGCCGGCCGTCAGGCCCGCGATCCGGTCCTCGACCGCGTCCTTCGCGGTCAGGAAGAGAACGGGCACGTCGGGCATCTCCCGGCGCAGCCGCCCGAGGACGGCGAGACCGTCCATGTCGGGCAGCATCATGTCGAGAACGACAGCGTCGGGCCGGAACTCGCGCGCGGTCTGCACCGCACCGGTCCCGTCGGCCGCGCTGCGGATCTGCCAGCCTTCGTAGCGAAGGGCCATGGACAACAGCTCGGTGATCGACAGCTCGTCGTCCACCACAAGCACGCGGACGGGGCTCCCGTCCGGCCTCAGCAGTTCGGTGCGCCCCTGGGGCGAGGTCGTGGTCATAGCGCACACACTGATGGGCCGCGCTGAGAGCACGCTTTCGGGAAGCTGTGAATTCCCTGAGAAACCCACAGGCACCTCTCAGGGAACACTTTGGAACGCCGTGAAACGCCGCCTTGCCCTTCGCGGAGGAGCCGCAGACGCCAGCGGCACACCATGCTCGCCGTCGCCCTCGCCGTCACGGTCGCCGTCGGCGTTCTGCTCCCGCCCCTGGTCCTAGTCCTGGTCCTGGTCCTGGTCCTTGCCCCTGGTTTCGCGCCCGTTCCTCGCTTGCGCCAGCTCCTCACCTCACCTCACAGCCCGAACAGCCGCGCCCTGTTGTCGTGACAGACCGCCCGCAGCCACTTCTCCCCAGCCCGAGCCGCTCCAGCGAGTCCTCGTACTCCGGCATGCCCATGTGCGCGAACACCAGCCGCAGCCGCGTCGGCAGCAGCAGGTGCAGGTGCAGGTGCAGGTGCAGGACCGGCGACAGGCGCTCTTGACTGATGACTCATGTCGCCCACTCTCGGTCCGGCCGCCGTGCCGAGGCCAGAGCCTTTGTCAAAGGGGATCCGCAAGGGATCGATCACTCGACCATTCGGTCGCCCGCCTCAGAAAAGCCCTTCCTGAACCCCGCCGACCTCCCGCACAGGCACGGTGATCGCCCCCCGCTCAAGCCACTCAGCCCCCTCACTCCTCTCCCTCCCGCTCTCCGTCCCGCAAGCCGCTGTTCCGCCCGGCCCGGCCACCCCGGTCAGTTCCCACCCGGTCATGAGCCGCGTATCGAGCACGAAGACCCCCCGCCCGGTCCGAAGATGCAGATCGGGTCCAGCAGCGGCAACCAACTCCCCCCGCACGACACCGCCCGGCACAAGCTCCACGACGACGGCCACCGCCGACGCAAGCCCGTCGAGCCCGAACGCGCCCGCGTGATCGACGGCCTCGAACGGCATCCGCTCCAAAGCCTCCGGCCACCCGCCCAGCCCCACGGCCCGCGCGTGCAGCTCCCGAATCTCCGCCTCCCGTGCCGCCGCCTCCGGCAGCGCGCTCCGTACGGCCCGCTTGGCGTCGTACGCGATCCGGTCCGGCACTCCCAACACCGTACGCAGCAACTCCTCACTGCGCCGGGCGGACATCAACGGCCCCCGCCCCAGCCAGGTGAAGGCGACGGCTCCCTGCTCCAGCAACCGGGCCGACCCGCGCTCGACGGCGGTGATGCCGACCTTGACCATCCCGGGTCCGAACCACGCCAGATAGACGGAGTAGGGCCGGGGGTCGTCGGCGATGGTGTCCGCGGCGACGGAATGGGACCGGTCCAGCCGTGCACACTCCTCGCACCGGCCACCGACACTCCGCCCGGACAGCGCGGACCCCAAGGGACAGCTGTGCCCGCGCGCCCCCACACACCGCCGCGCACCCCCGCCCACGACGGCGAACGCAACCTGCTTCCCCCACGGCAACGCACTGCGACACCCCCCGTCCCACGTCAGCACGGGCTCACACCCGACCCACCAAAGCCCCGTGCACTTCCACACTTGTGCCATCACTCAAGAGCGTAGAGGCCGCCACTGACAACGCGACTACTACCGGTGACCAACGGACCTGCGGGTCTCCGGACCTGCGGGCCAGCGATCCAACGTCAGCCGACGAGGTCCGCCAAAACCCGACACCCCGAGCCCCGGCGGCACCCGAGGCCAAGGGGCGGTCCCTGATGCGCCCTCAACGGAAGAAGCCCCGGACTCATCGTCCCGGGGCTTCTCAACTGTGTGCACTCGGCAGGATTCGAACCTGCAACCTTCTGATCCGTAGTCAGATGCTCTATCCGTTAAGCTACGAGTGCTTGCGTGTTCTGTTGTGTTCGCTCTTCCTTCCGGGCTTTTCTTCCCGGTCGGCGTTGCGGGAACAACATTACATGACTGGCGGCGTGAGGCGAAATCCGTTTGCCAGACCTGACCTGACCTGCGGAAACGGCCAGAATACGGCCCCCGAGCACAGTCCTGCGGAGCGCCCGTAACGATCAAGGAACAGTCGAAGCCCCGGTCATGGATGACCGGGGCTTCGTGACCTTCTGCGGAGGCGGAGGGATTTGAACCCTCGATGGGATTTGCGTCCCAAACCGCATTAGCAGTGCGGCGCCATAGACCGGACTAGGCGACGCCTCCAGCACAACCACCCCGCGCGAGCGCGAAATGGTGCGTGCAGATGATGACACAGCCGAGCGGGCTGTCACCAATCGCCCCCTACGGTACTAGGCGGAAAGGCCCGGGGGCAAAGCCCCCCGCCTGCGGCGCAACGTCACGGAGCGGACGGCGTTAGAGCAGTGGGGCACCCGCCCCGACAAAGAGCCGCCGGAGATCCGACCGACAGAGGAAGGAGGAGTCCGAAGCCACTTCGAAGCTCCTCGATCCTCACGAAACCGGCCGCACCCCGTGGAGCCCCCCATGCTGCGTCGCATCGCCCTAACCGTCGCCACCTCCGCCGTCGCGTCCTTCGCCGCGTTGTCCGCCGCGCCGTCACTCGCGTACGCCGACTCGTTCCCCCTCATGCCGCTCATGCCGCTGCCCGTGAGCGGTGCGGATGGTGCCGATCACCTCACGGTGACGGTGAGCAAGGCGGGTGAAGGACGGGACGGCACGTTCCAGCTCGACTGCCATCCGGGGGGTGGCAGTCATCCCGACGTCCGGGCCGCCTGCGAGCAGTTGGACCGGAGCACCTCTTGGGGCAAGAGCCCGTTCGCGCCGGCGCGGGAAGGCGGGATGTGCACCATGCAGTACGGCGGTGCGGCCACCGCGCACGTCACGGGCACCTGGGCAGGCCGACCCGTCGACGCGACGTACCAGCGCAGTGACGGGTGCGAGATCGCCCGCTGGAACGCTCTCGTCCCCGTACTTCCGGATCTCGGAGCGTAGGCAGGGATCAGCAGGGGGTTCATAGGTTCATGGGTCCAGAGGTCCGGAGGGGCCGCTGGTTCGGTCATCGAGCGGGGCGCGCCCACACGGTCACAGGTTCTCCGTGTCTTCTGCGTGCGTTCTGCTTCCCCCCTACGTGCGACCTCCCTCTCATCCGGCGCCGCGAGCGCAACCACTGCCCGTAGACTCCCTCGCGTGACACGTCGCGGCCCCGTTGGCAAGATGGCTACCGCGGTCGGCAAGGTGCGGTAACAGGGAGGAAGCGTCTCGTGAGCAGCAGGCCATCCCGAGGCGCTGCTCGCCTCGCAGCCATACTCGACGCGCTTCCCGACGCGTTGGTGCTGGTCAACGCCAACGGAACGGTCGTCAACGCCAACACCATCGCCCTGGAAACCTTCGAGGCCCCGGGCACCGCTCTCGTAGGGCGCGGACTGCTCGATCTGCTGCCGCAGTTCGACTCCCGGCTCATCCCCGGCACGATGCGGCGGCCCGAGACCGTCGACGAGAGCGGCCGCACCCGGCCCACTCGGATGATCGCCCGCCGCACCGACGGCAGCGAGTTCCCGGTCGAGGTCACGAGCGCGAACCTGGAGGACGGGCAGCAGGCGTACGACGCTTACGGCTACACAGGCGATGAGCTGCTGATGCTCGTCGTACGCGACCTCTCCGGCACCGTCGACACGGAGGCGGAGCTCGCGCGTTCGCAGCGCCAGACGGAGATGATCCTGCGTGCCGCCTCCGAGGGCGTGGTGGGCACGGACACCGAGGGACGGGTCGTTCTCGTCAACCCGGCCGCCGCCCAGATACTCGGTTTCCGGGCCAGCGACCTGGGCGGGCAGGAGCTGCACCCGCTGATGCTGCACTCGCGCGCGGACGGCGAGCCCTTCCCGTACGAGGAGTCCCCGCTCGCCGACACTCTGCGCTCCGGTCGCAAGCACCGGGTGCGCGGACAAGTGCTGTGGTCCAAGAGCGGCGACAGGGTGCCGGTCGACCTGACCACTGCCCCGGTGCGGGACGGCGACCAGCTCGTCGGGGCCGTGATGACCTTCACGGACCGGCGGCAGTACGACGCGCTCGCCGAGGAGAAGGACACCGAGGCCGAGCGGCATCGGCAGGAACTCGCGCGGGCCTCCGAGGCACACGCCGAGGAGCTGGCCTCGCTCGGGGAGGAGCACACCAGAACGCTCGCCGAGCTGCGCGATCAGCACGAGGAAGAGCTGGCCGCCGGAGACGACCGGTACGCGGCCCTCGCCGAGCGCGAGAAGGACCGTTACGAGGCTCTGTCCGCGCGGCACGAGCAGCTCCTCGCGGTTCTGGGGCGTTCCCTGCGCGGGCCGCTCGACCAGCTGCGCGGCGAACTCGCGTCCCTCGCCGCGGACGACGCCGGGCAGTTGTGGCCCGAGGCCAACCAGGTGCTGCACCACCTCTCGGCCGGCTACTCACGCATCACCACACTCGTCGACAACGTGCTCTCGTACCAGCGCCTCGATTCCGGCTCGGAGGACGTCACCCGTACGAAAGTGATGCTGGACGCGGTCGTCGCCGCCGGTGTCGACGGGGCGGTCGAGCTGATCGGACCCGGGCGGGTGCAGTTCGCCGTGCACGCGCCCCCCATCGAGGCCGAGGTCGACCCGCAGCGGCTCGCGACCGCGCTCGCGCATCTCATCGCGGACGTCGCCGGCGTCGACTCCACCGGCAACTCACCGGTTTCGGCCGGCGGCTACATGGACAACACGGTCGTCGTGGCGGCCGCGCAGCGCGGTGAGGGCGTACGGATCGAGGTGCGCGGGCCGTACGCCGGGGGAGACCCGGTGCACGAGCCGATCGTGCGCGGAATCGTGCGCGCACACGGCGGAGTACTGCAGACGCACGAGGTCCCCGGGATGAGCGGCAGCGCGTTCGTTCTCGAAGTTCCCATCGGGGGCGGGGCCGGGTCGGTTCCCGCTGCCGCTTCGGGTGCGGGCGGGGTTTCGGGTCCGGGCGGCGGTTCGCCTGTGGGAGCGGGAGCGGGCTCCCGTGAGGTCGGTTCCGCGCTCGCGTTGCCCGAGCAGGCTTCCCCGCAGAGCGGGCGGCGGCGGGCCCGGCGCGCGTCCGTCGACGCGTTCCTGGAGAGCGAGGTCGGACCCTCCACGCAGACGGCCGTGCCCACCGGTCGGCGCAGGCGTGCTGGGGCGGACGGAGGACAGCTGGCGCTGCCGGCTCAGGCTTCCGTGGACGAGAGTGGTTCCGAGGGCAACGGTGGAACCGGGCGGCGGCGTGCGCGGCCGAGTCCCGCCGGGGACGGCGGGTTCCCCCAAGACGGTGGGGTCTCCGAGGGCGCGGTCGTGACCGCCGCCGAGCATGCGGCCGGTGCCGGTGCCGCGGCCACGGGACTCGGGCAGACCGTGCCTCCGCAGGGCGTGCCCGCGCCCGCCGACGGACGGCGCGCGCGCCAGGACGGCGGCCGACAGGCCCTGCCGGCCGCACTGCCCGCGGCGCCTTCTCCCTCATTGGACGCTGGTACGGGTACCCGTGAGGGTGCAGGGGCGGCCGGGAACGCCGACGGTGGCGGAGTTCAGCCGACCGGACGGCGTCGGCGTGCGCTGGCCGCCGCGGCGGAACGTGCGGCAGCCCAGGACGCAGGGCCGCGCGCGGTGTTCGCGCTGCCGCCCGCCGAGGCGGACCGCTCTCCCGAGCACGCCGCCCAGCACGCCGAGAGCCACGGCCAGGCACCCGCCCAGTCCACCGGCGGGCGCCATGACGTGGCCCTGCACGACGCCGCCGACGATCACACCCCGCCCCAACCGCATCCGGTGCAGGCGCCCAGCGGGCGCCGACGGGCTCGGCAGGGAACGGACGAGGCTGTAGGCACAGGCAAGGGCGTAGGCGTAGGTGACGCGACGACCGCTGCAGCACCGGGGGTTCCTGGGCAGTCGGGTTTGACGCAGGGGGCTCAGCCCGTTCCGCCCTCGCCCGGTATGCCTGGGCCGGCCGTGCCCGTTCCCGGTCCGGGGCTGCCTGGACAGGGAGTTCTCGGGCAGGGGCAGGCACTTCCCTCACAGGGCCCTTCGGGCCAGATGGTTCCCGGGCAGGGCATGCCGGGACAGCCGAGCCCCGTGCAGAACGCTCCCGGGCAACAGCCCATGCCGGGTCATCTGCCCCCCGCGCAAGCCGTCCCCTCGGACGGCGCGCCTGCTCAGCCTGCCTCTGGACAGCCCGCCCCGGGACACCCCGCGCCCGTACCTGCCCAGGGAACCGCGGGACAGGCCGTCTCCCCGCAGGGCATCTCCCAGCCAGGCGCTCCGGGTCAGACCCTCCCGCCGCAGGCGGTACCCGCCCCCGGGGCTCTTCCGCCACAGGCAGTCCCCGGGCAACCCATTCCTGGGCAGGCCGCCCCCTCCGGTCTCGCAGGGCCTGCGGCGCCCGCAGTGGCCGAGGAGTCCGCAGGCCAGGGGGGAGTCCCGCATCCCAGCACGCCTGCCCAGGGCAATCCCGCCGCCACGGGGCCCACCCAGCCGCAACCGCAACCGCAGATCCAACCTCAAATGACCGCGGCCGAGGCTCCGGCCGGGGACACAGCCGTGCCCGCTCAGCCGTGGCCCGGCTCGGCCGACAGCTCCGGCACCGGCACCGGCATGCCCGTACAGCCGGAGACCGCTGCGGCGCCCCAGCAGTGGCCGGGCACAGCCAACACGTCTGCTGCCTCGGAGCCCGCACCGGCCCCGGAGCAGCCGCGCGCCGCGCAGCCCCTTCCCGCCGAGGCCGCGGCGCCGCCCGTCGACCCCAACTCGACCCAGGGCCAGGCGATCAGCGTCCGTACGCTCGGGCAGGGCGTCCCGTTCGGCCGCCGCATGATCGACGCCCAGCAGCCCAGGCCCGGACGGGCGGCGTCTCCCGCCCCCGCGGCCCAGGCCCAGGGGCAGCCCACGGCGCCGACGGGAGCCGCGCCCCGGCCCCAGGCGCCCACGCCTCCCCCGCACTCGACCAACGGTTCCGGCCGGCGCCGTAAGCTCGGCACCCGCCCCGAGCCCGTCGCCGAGCAGGCGGACTCGGCGGCACGCTCGCACCCGGGGGCCGGTGGGCAGCAGTCCCGGCTCGCCCACGCCACCGAGGGCACCGGCCGGTCGTACGCCATAGGGGCCCCCGACGAGAACGCCGACGAAGGCCCTGAGCCGCTCGACGGCCCCGGCGGCGCGGTGGAAGTCGCGAACCAGCCCCACCCGCAGCCGATGGACGACGAACTGCCCCCGGAGCCACTGGACAACCCACGCCGGCTGCTGGTCTGGCCCGCGCCGGACATCACCACTCAGCAGGCGCTGAGCGACCGCGGCTACCGACCCGTCATCGTGCACTCGCGCGAGGAGGTCGACGCGCAGATCGCCGCCTTCCCGGCCGCGCTGTTCGTCGACCCGCTCACCGGCCCGATCACGCGCACGGCGCTCCAGTCGCTGCGTCAGGCCGCCGTCGCCGCCGAGGTACCAGTCCTGGTGACGGCGGGCCTCGGCCAGGCGACACGCGAGGCGGCGTACGGTGCCGACCCCGCCGTACTCCTCAAGGCGTTGGCGCCGCGCGACAGTGAGCAGCATCCGCCGCGCGTTCTCCTCATCGAGGAGCACGCCGAGATCGCGCTCGCGCTGACCTCGACGCTGGAGCGGCGCGGGATGCAGGTCGCACGGGCCTCGTCCGACGAGGACGCGGTCACGCTGGCCGGGCAGATGCGGCCGAACCTGGTGGTGATGGACCTGATGCAGGTACGCAGCCGACGCGCCGGGATCGTCGACTGGCTGCGCGCGAACGGCCAGCTCAACCGCACCCCGCTCGTCGTCTACACCGCAGCCGTCGACCAGACCGAACTGCCGCGCCTGGCGGCGGGGGAGACGGTGCTGTTCCTGGCCGAGCGGTCGACGAGTGTCGAGGTGCAGGACCGGATCGTGGACTTGCTGGCCCGGATCGGCACGAACTAGAACGTCCGCACGTGCGGGTGGGGCGGTGTTTCACGTGAAACACCGCCCCACCCGCACACCGCCCCACCCGCACAGCACCCCACCCCAAAGCCCCACCAGGGGTCCGGCTCCCCGTGCCGTGCCGTAGTTCTGTGCCGTGCTGTCAGACGTGGTGCGCCGTGCCGTGCTGTCAGAGTTGGGTAACGTCCAGTTCACCCGCCGCGTACTGCCTGCGCAGCACCTTCTTGTCGAACTTTCCCACGCTCGTCTTCGGCACCGCCTCGATGATCGTCCAGCGCTCGGGGAGCTGCCACTTGGCGATCTTTCCCTCGCCGGCGAGGAAGGACCGCAGGGAGTCGAAGTCGGCGCTTGCGCCTTCCTTCAACACGACGGTTGCGAGCGGACGTTCGCCCCACTTGTCGTCCGGGACGGCGACGACCGCCGCTTCGGCGATATCGGGGTGGGCCATGAGGGCGTTCTCCAGGTCGACCGAGGAGATCCACTCTCCGCCGGACTTGATGACGTCCTTGGCGCGGTCGGTGAGGGTCAGGAAGCCGTCGGGGCTGATCGTGCCTACGTCACCGGTCTTGAGCCACCCGTCCTCACTGAACTTGTCGTCAGGGCGCAGGGCTCCGACGCCCTGACCGCCGTAGTACGCACCGGCGATCCAGGGGCCCCGCACTTCCAGCTCACCCGCGGACTCGCCGTCCCACGGCAACCGCTCGCCACCCGGGCCGGCCAGCCGGGGTTCGACACCGGCCGGGAAACGACCCTGGGTGAGCCGGTACGCGAACTCCTCGTCCGAACCCACCTCCACATGGGCCGGAGGCCGCGCGATCGTACCGAGCGGCGAGGTCTCCGTCATGCCCCAGGCGTGGCAGACGCGCATGCCCAGCTCGTCGAACGCCTGCATGAGGGCGGGCGGACAGGCGGAGCCTCCGATGGTGACCTGGGTCAGCGAACTCACCACACGCGGTTTGGCCTTGAGCTCCGCGAGCAGGCCCTGCCAGATGGTGGGGACGGCGGCCGCGTGCGTCGGACGCTCACGCTCGATCATCTCGGCGAGTGGTGCGGGCTGCAGGAAACGGTCCGGCATCAGCACGTTCACACCGGTCATGAACATCGCGTGCGGCAGACCCCAGGCGTTCACATGGAACTGCGGGACCACGACGAGGGACGTGTCCGCGTCGGTGAGGCCCATGGACTGCGCCATGTTGACCTGCATCGAGTGCAGGTAGATGGAACGGTGCGAGTAGATGACCCCCTTGGGGTCGCCCGTCGTGCCGGAGGTGTAGCACATGGCCGCAGCCTGGCGCTCGTCCAGCGCGGGCCAGTCGTACCTGTCCGGCTTGCCCGCGATCAGGTCCTCGTACTCGTGCACCTGGACGGTCGCCCCGTCGAGCAGCGAGCGGTCACCGGGGCCGGAGACGACCACGTGCTCGACCGTCTTGAGGTGCGGGAGCAGCGGCGCGAGCAGCGGGAGCAGCGAACCGTTGGCCACGACCACCCGGTCGGCGGCGTGGTTGGCGATCCAGACGAGCTGCTCGGGAGGCAGCCGGAGGTTCAGCGTGTGGAGGATCGCGCCCATGGCCGGGATCGCGTAGTACGCCTCGACGTGCTCGGCGTTGTTCCACATCAGGGTCGCGACCCGGTCGTCGTCCCGGACTCCGAGATCGTCACGCAGCGCGTGCGCCAGCCGGGCCGCCCGTGCCCCGATCTCGGCGAACGAGCGCCGCTGTGGCTCTCCCTCACCGGTCCAGGTGATCACCTGAGATGAACCGTGGATCGTCGACCCGTGGGTCAGGATCCTTGAGATCAGCAGCGGTACGTCCTGCATCGTGCTCAGCACGGTGTCCTCCCGGGGGCGACGTTGCCTACGCGGTAGTAAGGGTTGGGCTGATTCTGCTCACATACCGCGCGGTATGTCACTACTGCCGGGCGATCGATCACGTAACGGCACGGTTTGCCGACCCGGCCGTGCGCTCCCCTTCTGCCCGCTCTCCGCCCTCTACGCTCTCTGCTCTGCGCTCGCCCGACCGTGCGCTCACCCGTGCGGCTCGCCCGTGCGCTCGGTGCTTCCGCCGCGCCGGTCAGCGCACCGGGCCCAGCTCAGGGTCCTCACGGAGCTTGCCCAGCGCACGCGACACCGCCGACTTGACCGTACCGATCGACACGCCCAGCACCTCCGCCGTCTGCGCCTCGCTCAGGTCCTCGTAGTACCGCAGCACGACCATCGCCCGCTGCCGCGCGGGCAACTTCATGATCGCGCGCCACATCGCGTCGTGCAGTGCCTGCTGCTCCGCCGGGTCCCCGGCCGGCGGGCCCTCCGCCTCCGGGAGTTCGTCGCACGCGAACTCGTCGACCTTCCGCTTGCGCCACTGCGACGTCCGCGTGTTCAGCAGCGCCCGCCGCACATAGCCGTCGAGCGCCCTGTGGTCCTCGATCCGCTCCCATGCGACATACGTCTTGGTGAGGGCGGTCTGCAGCAGGTCTTCCGCGTCGCACGGGTTCGCGGTCAGCGAACGTGCGGTACGCAGCAACACGGGTTGGCGAGCCCTTACGTACGAGGCGAACGACGGGTACGCATGGGTCCGCGTCGCTGCGTTCGAAGCGCTGGTGCAGACGGATGTGGTCATGGCTCCACGCTAGGATCGCCCCCTACTCCAGCGGATCGGCCGCAGGTCCCGAAGCCTTGTCCGCCTCAGGTTGTAGGAGGGGGGCAGGCCCCACCTCCTGAAGGTGGACGCGAGGCTCCGGACCTCTGAGGGTTCACCCCTGAGAGACGGCTCCCACAGTGCACCCCCTGTAGTAGCCCGGCCCCCGGCGTGGTGCGAGAGCAGTACGGCGGCGCTCCGGCGGTTCAGCCGATGCGCGCGACCGGCGCGTGCATCAGATTGCGGTCGATCAGCAGCGTACGGCCGCCGTGCCGTTCACGTACGTTCCCCGCGTACTGGTGGATGCGCCGCGCAGGCGCCCACGCGGACTTCCGCAGTACCGGCTCACGGTGGAGCCCGTTCCGTACGCCCCAGCGCGCGAACCACACCACTGACGGCAGATCCGGCACACCGGCCCGCCGCGAGCGCTCCATATGACGGACGCCCGACGCGGCACTGCTGTAGAACCCCGGCAGATACCCCCGGCGCGACACCTCCCGGTCCCACCCCCGCACGAACAGGAGCGTGGTGCGGGCGCACCTCTTGTTCCCGTACGCATAGGCCTCCATGTCCAGGAAGAGCGGACTCGCCGGCCGGATACCGAGTCTTGCCGCCTTCTTCACCGCGTCGCGGGCCTCCGCCGCCCCCTGCTTCCAGGGGTGCCGCCCGATCCGAACGTTCTTCTTGTGCCGCGCGAACACGCAGGTCGACTGCGAGCCCACATAGAGCGGCAGCACCCGCCAGCCCTGGCCCTGCACCGTCCGCATCCAGCGGTGGCTCAGATGGGGTTGTGACCAGCAGGCTCGCGCGCGACCGCCGTAGTAGACACCCACGGCCCGGTACGGGGACGCCCGCCATCGCCGCATGGTGTCCGCGGACGGCGCCCGGCAGGTGTCGAACGCGCGGCCCTTGAACGTGAGCGGCTCGGCTCTCGCGCCGGAGTCCGGGCCATGGGGACCCTTGTCCGGGACCTGGGAGCCCGCTGGAGCGGCGCCACTCGGCGACCATGACCCCGCCTCCGCCGCTGGTGCCGCCGTGAGCCCCAGCAGGACCAGCACGAACCCGAGTCCGAAGATCATCTTGTGATATCGCAACCAACGCATGGACCGAGTCAACGGCCCCGCCCGCGCTGCCGGGCCCGGACACGCGCCACATTCATCCGTCCGCCCCGCAATCAGCCCCGATCGTCCGAACCCAGGACCAGTGCCGACCGCCCGAACCCAATCAGTCCCGACCGCTCGAACCCAGAATCAGTCCCGACCGCCCGAACCCAATCAGTCCCGACCGTCCGAACCCAGAATCAGTCCCGATGTCGGAACGCCCGTTCCCGCGGTCACCAGCACCCGACGTGCCCCGGGTATCTGGTTCACGGACGAACCGCGAAGTTGCCGTACCCCTTCCGCCACCCCGTTCATCCCGTGCAGATACGCCTCCCCGAGCTGTCCTCCGTGGGTGTTCAACGGCAGCCGCTCCTCCGCCACGAAGTCCGCGGCCTCACCCGGTTTGCAGAACCCGAACTCCTCCAGCTGCGTCAGCACGAACGGCGTGAAGTGGTCGTACAGGATCCCGACGTCGATCCCCGCCGGCGTCAGCCCCGACGTACGCCACAGCTGCCGCGCCACCACGCCCATCTCCGGCAGCCCCGTCAGGTCGTCCCGGTAGAAGCTGGTCATCTGCTCCTGCGCCCGCCCCGCGCCCTGGGCCGCTGCGATGATCACGGCCGGCGGATGCGGCAGGTCACGCGCCCGCTCCGCCGAGGTGACGACCAGGGCCTGACCGCCGTCGGTCTCCTGACAGCAGTCGAGCAGCCGCAACGGTTCGACTATCCAGCGCGACGCCGCATGGTCCGCGAGCGTGATCGGTCTCCCGTGGAAGTACGCCGCCGGATTGGTCGCCGCGTACTTCCGGTCGACGACCGCGACCTGCCCGAACACCTCGGGTGTCAGCCCGTACGTGTGCAGATAGCGCTGGGCCGCCATCGCCACCCAGGACGCGGGCGTGAGCAGCCCGAAAGGCAGCGACCAGCCGAGCGCGGCCCCTTCGGCCGACGGCTCCCTGCGTTGGACCCCGGAGCCGAATCTCCGCCCCGACCGTTCGTTGAACGCCCGGTAGCAGACCACCACGTCGGCCACCCCGGCAGCGATCGCGAGCGCGGCCTGCTGGACGGTCGCGCAGGCCGCCCCGCCGCCGTAGTGGACCCGCGAGAAGAAGGACAACTCACCCATGCCGGCCGCCTGGGCGACGGTGATCTCGGGGCTCGTGTCCATCGTGAACGTCACCAGGCCGTCCACGTCGCCCGGTGTGAGCCCCGCGTCGTCCAGCGCGGCCCGCACCGCCTCCACCGCGAGCCGCAGTTCGCTGCGCCCCGAGTCCTTGGAGAACTCGGTGGCCCCGATCCCCACGACAGCCGCCCGCCCACCGAGGCTGTCCCTCGTCCGTACGCTCATGTCCGGCCTTCCGCGTTCCGAGCCTCGGCTTTCCGACCTTCCGCCTTCCGGGCCTCCACGTTGCGGGCCTCCGCGTTCCGGGCTGCGGCACCATCCGCCTCCGGGACCGTCGTGGTCGCCGTCCGCGGCGCTGTGACCGTGACCGTCCCCGTGACGTGTCGGCCGATGCCGTTGGCGCCGACGACCCGCACCGTCGCCGTGTCGCCTTGAACGTCCTCCACCACGCCGGTCAGCACCATGGTGTCGCCCGGGTAGTTGGGCGCGCCCAGTCTGATCGCCACCCTGCGCAGCACGGCCCCGGGCCCGAACTGGTCCGTGATGTAGCGCCCCACCAGCCCGTTGGTCGTCAAGATGTTCATGAAGATGTCCGGCGACCCCTTCTGCCGTGCCAACTCCGCGTCGTGGTGCACGTCCTGGTAATCGCGCGACGCGATCGCCCCGGCGACGACGAGCGTGCGGGTGATCTCGATCTCCAGCGGCGGCAAGGTGTCCCCGGCCCGCAATGGCCCGGCTTCGGTGGTCATGCGTCTTCCTCCCCGTGCACGATCAACTCGCCCAGTTCCTGCAGGAGTTCGCTTCCGCACCCCAGGTACGCGCTCAGTTGCCGCCCCCACAGGAAGTGCCGGTGCACGGGATATTCGAGATCGGCTCCCACGCCGCCGTGCAGATGCTGCCCGGCGTGGACGACCCGATGCCCCGCCTCCGACGCCCACCAGGCGGCAGTCAGGGCGTGCCCCGCGTAGTCCAGTCCCTCGTCCCTGCGCCACGCCGCCTCGTACGCCGTGACCCGTATCGCCTCGGTATCCATGTGGGCGTCGGCCGCACGGAGCTGGACTCCCTGTTTGGCCGCGAGGGGCCGTCCGAACTGCTCGCGGGTGTTGGTGTACTCCACCGCCCTGGCCACCGAGCCTGCGCACACCCCGGCCTGCAGCCCCGCGAAGGCGGTACGCGCAGTGGCGAGCACGTCGTCGTACGCCGCGACGGCGCCCCCACTACCGACCGCTCCTGCTACTGCTTCTCCTGCTGCTTCGGCTTCTTCTTCGGCTTCTTCTTCTCCGCCTCTTTCAGGGCCGCCGAGCCGTTCGGCCGGTGTGGCGGCCAGGGTCAGGCGTCCGGCCGACCACGGGGCCGTCGACTCGACCGGTTCACACCGTGCGTCGGCGGTCCGTACGAGCCACAACTGGTGTGTGTCGTCGGCGACCAGCACGTGCGTGGCGTCGCGGAGCCACGGCACCACGGGGACCACCCCGCTCAACTCGCCGCGCCGGCCCATCCGTACGGCGGCCGCCGGCAGGGCGCCGGTCACCACGACCGTTCCGTCCGCGATCCCCGGCAACAGCCGCTCCCGCTGCCTGACCGAACCGTGCGCCGAGACCGCCAGCAGCCCGTAGACACAGCTCGCGGCGAACGGCACCTGGGCCGTCGTCCGTCCCTGTTCCTCCAGGAGGAGCACCAGCCCGAGGAGCCCTGTGTCCTCGACGGCGGCCGGCAGCCCCGCCTCGCACAACACCTTCCACAACTCACCGTCGCTGCCCGACCCAGCGGCTGAGAGCCGCTCGTGCGTGGACAGATCACCGAAGATCCGCGCGGCCAGATCGCGGGCCGCCATCTGCTCCTCCGTCGGTGTGAAGTCCATGTCAGCCCCCGCTCCCCTCTGCGGCCCGGAAGACCGGCAGCTCCAGTTCCTCGTCCACCCGTTTGAATTCCAGCCGCACCGGCATCCCGATCCGTACGCGGTCGTGCGGCACCCCCACGACGTTGCTGATCATCCGCACGCCCTCGGCAAGCTCGACCAGCCCCACGGCGTACGGCTGTTCGAAGGCAGGGAAAGGCGGGTGATGCATCACCACGTACGAGTAGACGGTCCCCTCGCCGGCCGCCTCGACCGTGTCCCACTCCAGGCATCCGCAGGCGTTGCAGCCCGGCAGCCAGGGAAAACGCAGTGTCCTGCACTTCTCACACCGCTGGATGAGGAGCCGGTGCCGGGCCACGCCCTCCCAGAAACCCGCGTTGTCCCGATTGACGACGGGGCGGGGCCGCTTGGGCCGGGAAGCCGCCGCGCTCTCCGCCGTGCCGTTCCTCCGACGCTGCCCCGCGGGCACGTACTTGAGGATCCGGAACCGATGCGTCCCCGCCGGCTCGTCCCCTGCCCGTACATCCATCCGTGTCGTGACGAAGTACCCCGTGCCCAGCTTGGTCGTCTTGCGCTCGGAGACCGACTCGATCATCGCGTCGAAAGTGATCCGGTCCCCCGGCCGCAGTGGCCGCAGGTACTCCTGCTCGCAGTCGGTGGCGACCACCGAGGTGTACCCGGCGCCGTCGAGCAGCGCGAGCAACTCGTCGTACGCCTCCGAGCGCCCCCCGTGCCCGTGTCCGGACAGCCCTCCCATCGTCCAGGCCTGGAGCATCGTGGGCGGCGCGACGGGGTCCGCTCCCGCATACGCCGGATGCGTGTCCCCCATCGCCTCGCACCAGTGCCGGATCATCGGTTCGTTGACGAGGTCCTTGCCCACGCCTCCGACGGCGGCCTCCCGCCCCTCGTACGCCTTCAGACGCGTATAGAAGTCCTCGCGCACGTCCCCGGCTTCGTTTTCGTACACGTCCCCGGCTTCGTTTTCGTACGCGACCGCGTTCCCGCCCTCGGCCACGCCCACGGTCGGCGCTCCCTCCCCGCTGGCTACGGTCCTTTCGCTCACCGCCGCCCCCTCGTCATCCCGAGCCGCATCGTCGCCACGATCTCCCGCTGCACCTCGCTCACCCCGCCCCCGAACGTGTTGATCTGCGCCGCTCTGTTCAACCGCTCCAGCTCGCCGTCCTCGAAGACGCCCGGCGAACCGGAACGGACCAGCGCGTCCGATCCGACGACTTCCTGGCACATTCGATACACCGCGACGGCCGATTCGGTTCCCACGACCTTCACGCCGCTGGCCTCTCCCGGCGCCAGTCGGCCGGCCCCCACATCACCCACCAAACGCCAGTTGAGCAGGCGTGTGGCCGCCAGTCGGGCATGCACCTCGGCCAGCCTGGAACGCACCCACGGCTCGTCAACCCTGCGACGCCCAGTCACTGGATCGGGTGCGGCGACCGCGGCCAGCGCGGCCGCGTAGAAGTCTTCTGCCTGCATACCGATGGCCGCGAGCGCGACCCGCTCGTGGTTGAGCTGGTTGGTGATGAGCCCCCAGCCACCGTTCTCCTCTCCGACGAGACGGGACGCGGGGACACGGATTCCGTCGTAGTACGTGGCCGTCGTGGTCAACCCGCCCACGGTTTCGATGGGCGTCCACGAGAACCCGGGAGCGTCTGTCGGGATGAGCAGGATCGAGATGCCCTTGTGCTTCGGCGCGTCGGGGTCAGTGCGGCAGGCGAGCCAGATCCAGTCGGCGTGCTGGGCGTTGGAGGTGAACACCTTCTGCCCGTCGACCAGCCACTCACCGCCAGGCCCTTCCGCACCCCCCTCGCCGCCGTCACCACCACCCTCGTTCTCATCTCCGTCCCCGTCCCCGCCCGCGCCCCCATCCGCTTCCCTGACGGGCTCGCGGCGGACCCGCACGGCCCGCGTCCGCAGCGACGCCAGATCCGTCCCCGCCGACGGCTCGCTGTACCCGATCGCGAACACGAGTTCCCCGCGCAGAATCCGCGGCAGGAAGAAGTCCTTCTGCTCCTCGGTCCCGTACTTCATGAGCGTCGGTCCGACCGTGTTCAGCGTGACCATGGACACCGGGGCGCCCGCCCGGTATGCCTCGTCGAAGAGAACGAACTGCTCGTCGGCGCCGCGCCCTTGCCCGCCATAAGCCTCCGGCCAGCCAAGTCCCAGCCACCCGTCGGCGCCGATCCGGCGCAACAGCGCCCGGTGTCCGTCGGTACCGGCGGGGGGCGGACCGCCCGGCATCAGGGCCCGGAAGTACGCGCGGAGTTCGGCGCGCAGTTGTCGCTGGCGCTCGGTGGGGGCGAGATGCACGACGACGGCCCTCCCGGGACTGACCTCGTACTGATACGGACAAGGGTTTCTGACTGTCCGTCAGATACATGTCACTGTCAAGGTTTTGCTGCGGCGGCAACGTCACGCAACTCCGGCCGCGAACCCGCCGTACAACGAGCGCGACGCACGACGCACGACGCACGCCGCATGACGAGCGCCGCATGACGAGCGCGACGCACGAGCGAAAACGCCTGCGCGGCGGCGCCGAAGCACCGCCGCGCAGGCGTGTTACACCCCACAAATCACCCCACTGTGGAGGCTTACGGCCGTCAGGGGCCTCCAGTCCCCGGCGGCCGCCGGCTCACCAGAGCTCGATGAAGTTGACGGCGATGTCCTCGTTCGACTGGTCGATGGCCGTGAACTCGGAACCGTTCACCTGAGCCGTGCTGCTCCGGTTCGAGGCGCCGGAGCCGACGGCCTGCTGCTGCGTCGTGGACGAGGTGCCGAAGTTGTCACCACCGCCACCGCTGCCGCCGACGCTCGCCGCCGCCGCGTTCGATCCGTTGTCCGCGAAGGAGCCGCTGTCGGCCGTCGCCACCCCCGAGAAGAGGGCGGCGGCGAGCGGTATGGCTGCCGCAGCGGCGAGAACGCGGGCGATACGGATGCTTGCCATGTTCTGTTCCTCCAGAGCGAGAAGTACGTACCAGTCAGGACCGGTTAGGTCAGGACTGGCCGAGTACGGCTTGTTCCGGGGCAGTTGGCCGACCGCCTCGGTGATCGTTCACGACGTCGCGGGATCAGAATTGCCCACCGAATCCCCGGCGAACCACCCTGTAAGCCGCTATTAGCTCGCAAGCGTGAGGATATGTCGATAAACCTCCTTCGCGCCCTCAAAACGGCAGTTCAGGGTGGCGTGGACATCTCAACCCCATACACGCAAGGGATGAACCGTTCCGGAAGCGCTCCGGAAGCGCCCTGCAAGCGTTCCGTCACCTTTTCGGCCCATCTCGCCGGGCAGGTTTTCGCACCCCGACCCGGCCGCTCCGGGCCCCGCCACCCCCCAGGGGCTCCGGCCGCACCCACCCGCACCTCTTCCCTTTTTCGAACACCCGTACGAACATAGAGTCATGGCCACCATCGACCGGCAGGCCACGACGCTGGCCCTCGCACACGCCCTGTCAGCCGCCGAACGCGGACTGGCCGTCATCCCCCTGTCCCGAACCAAGCTTCCTGCGCTGCGCTCTCCACACCGCGACGACCCGACGGCACCGCCCTGCCACGGCGAGTGCGGCCGCTTCGGGCACGGGGTGTACGACGCCTCGACCGACCCCCGCCGCATACGCGAACTCTTCGCCGCCGCCCCCTGGGCCACCGGTTACGGCATCGCCTGCGGCCTGGACCCGCACCACCTCATCGGCATCGACCTGGACACCAAGTCGGATACGGACTCGTCCGCGGCTCTACGGGAACTGGCGCTGCGCCACCTGTTCACGATCCCCGACACGGTCGTCGTGCTGACCCCCAGCGGCGGCCGCCATCTCTGGCTGAGCGGCCCACCCGACGTCGTCGTCCCCAACTCCGCAGGCCGTCTGGCCCCCGGCATCGACATCCGCGGCGCCGGCGGCTACCTCGTCGGCCCCGGCTCACGCACCGAACACGGCGTCTACGGCACGGCCCCGGGCACCGCCCACCTGGCGCCCGCCCCCTGCCCGGCCTCGCTGCTGCGCCTCCTCATGCCACCGCCCCGATCCCACGCCCCCACGGCGGCCTCGACGAGCCAACAGGGCCAGGGCCTCGTCCAGTTCGTCCTCGCCGCACACGAGGGTCAGCGCAACACCCGCCTGTTCTGGGCGGCCTGCCGCGCGTACGAGAACGACCTCGGCCCGCACCTGACCGAGGCCCTCGTAGACGCCGCCGTCCGCACGGGCCTCACCGAACGCGAGGCCCGCTCAACCATCACCTCGGCATCCCGCATGGCAAGCCACCGCCTCTAGCGCCGCGGCAGGCAGTTCAGAAGCAAGGGCGGCATCGGCATCTCCACACTCAAGGGTGGGTGGTTGCGAGCCCAGGAGATGGTTCACAAACGCTCAAGCGTTCAACGCGTGCACGCGCCGGCCAACGTACTGCCGTTCCCCACGGCCCGCTGGTGGTGCTTGCTGGAGGTGTGTGCGCCCCCGATATCACTCGCTGGTCCCTGCTGCGCGCTACCTGCCCAGGCCCGGCACGGGCGCCTTGGACCGTTGGGCATCGCACGGCCGGACGCTGTGGCAGCCCCCTCCACCGCCCACCCTGAGGTGAACGCTCAAATGAACGACACCGTCGTCCCCTCGCCCCCGCAGGGAATCACGCTCCCCGGACCGCGCGCCTACCAAGGCCCCCTCCAGAACTGGCCCTTCGACCTGCCCTTCGCTCCCCGCAGCACACCCGGCCCCGAACGCGCCCGCGTCACCGCCCACAGCCGAACCTGGGCCCAGCGCATGGGCCTGACCCCCCAGTCGACCCACCACGCCAAGATCGACCGCTACGACATGCCGCTGTACGCCTGCCTGAGTTACCCCGACGCAACGGGAGCCGACCTGGACCTCGTCAGCGACTGGGTCTCCTGGTGGGCCCTCTGGAACGACCTCACCGACGACCCCGCCTTCCTGACCACCCCCGGCCGCGCGCAACGCCTCTTCCAAGCCCTGATCACCGTCGTCACCCCACATGACGCTCCCAGCCTCAGCACACCCCCCAGCCCCTCAAGACGCCCCATTCGTCAGCGCCTTCACCGACCTGTGGGCTCGCTGGCAGCAGGACATGTCCCCCACCTTCGTCAGCCGCACAGCCGACAACTGGACAGGCTGGTTCACCGCCTACATCACCGAATGCGCCAACCGTCGCACGCACACCGCTCCGAACACCGGCTCCTACCTGCGCCACCGCGACCTGACCGGAGCCGTCCCCCTGATCATGGACGCCGTCGAGCGAACCGGGCACTACGAAGTCCCCGCCGACGTCGTGAACAGCACTCCCTTGCAGGCCATGCGCCACAGCACCACCCGCGTCATCAACATCACCCAGGACGTCCAGTCCCTGCCGAAGGAAGAAACGGCCGGCGACCCGCACAACCTCGTCCTCGTCCTCGAACGCCATCAGGGCCTCTCCCGGCAGCAGGCCCTGGCACGTATCCACACCATGACCCGCGGCTACACCGACACCTTCCTCGCTCATGAAGCCACCGTCCCCCACCTCCTGGACACCCTCGGCACCCCCATCAAGGACCGGCCCCTGATCTACCGGCACACCACCGACCTCCGCACCCTCATGAAGGGAGGCGCAGACTTCTGCACCCGGTCCGGTCGATACAGCACCCACCAAGGGGCCGCCCGGTCGGAAGACGAGGGATGAGCCCGGGTCGGCGAGCCGACCTGGGGGGGGCGCGTTCAGTCAGCCTCTCGCCACAGGACCGCCCTCACCCCCCTACCCCTGGGCCCCCTGGGCCACACGCCCTGGTCAGCTCCGGGGCGCGGGTGGAGAGACCGCGAGACGGTTCGAATAAGCCAGGGGTGGCCGCCAGCTACCGTCCACCGACGCCCCAGGCAGAGCCGAGCGGACGCGGCCCAGAGCGTACGTCAAGGTCGTTCGTACAGTGGCGCGCTCCACATTGACGGCGTGGAGGAGCGACGCTGAGCCCCTGCTGGCGGCTATCCCTCACCCAGCAGCAGGGCGAGGGGGTCCTGGGTGAGCGGGACCGGCGCGGCCAGGGTCTCCTCGTAGGCCGAGCGCGGGAAGACGTAGGGGCCCAGGGTCAGTTCACCCCACTCCGGCCGGTGTGGCTGGTAGAAGCCGGACCAGATGATCTCCGTCGTTGTGGCGCGGACCACAGCAAGCAGGGGCCAGCAGGCGTCGATCCCGCAGGAGCAGCCCAGGAGGCACAGGGCGCCGGTGTCGCAGTCACGGAGATCCGGTGGGGCGTCGCCCAGGAAATGAGCCCGGGCCCGGGCGCCGTCGGCGTCGTCGTCCAGGTACAGCGGAGCGTGCTGCCCCAGCAGGAATCCCTCGCGCTCCTGCAGGGTGTCGTCATCCTCGTCGAGCTCCCGACTCCAGAGCGCGCGCGTCGCCTCCGCGACCAGGACGCGCAGGTCAGTGCCGTCGATCCGGATGCCCCAGGCCATGAGGTGCGGGTAGCCGGGGTGAGGGTGGCGTAGAAACTCCACCCGGTGCGTGACGGTCGGCAGGCTCATACGCCCATCCTGCGGCGCCTACCCAACCGGCTCCACCGAGTATCGCCGCGAGGGGGCACCGGCTGGGCGGCCCAGCAGACCGACCGTGCCCCATCCGTGCCCGACCGGCCGGGGACTCACGGGGAGGCTCGGGGAATCGCGGTCACCAGCAGGCAGCACACGCGACGAAGGCCCCCGACCGATGGTCAGGGGCCATTCGTCTGCGGTGGGTGTGGGATTTGAACCCACGGTCACATCGCTGCGACGACGGTTTTCAAGACCGTTCAAGAAGTCGTACGCAAACGGCACTTGACCAGCCCGTTTGGGATGTACGTCGCCTCACCAGAAACCCGTCTGGCCGGAGGATGGCCACACTGGGGCAGATACAGCCCCCTACCCATGCCGCCACAGAGGGCGCCTTAGACGCCGCCATCGCACACCGGAGGGATACCAGCCAGTCTGGGTGGTATCCCTCATCCCTCCACGCGTGCCGCTACCGGCCCATCTGGCCGAAGCGTTTCCGGCAGAGCGACAAACCGCGAGACGTTGCCATGTCCAAGTTGCCATACTTCGACCATGGCACTGAGCATCCCTACCGACCGCCCGCTTCGAAGCCCTCGGCAGCTTTTGGAGCTGGCCGAAGCGATTCGCGATGCAGGCGAGCATGACGAAAACGACTGGATTGAGTGGAAATCAAGTTATGACCTCACGACGAAGGAGGTGAAAGCGACTATTGCTCGCCACATTATCGGCATGGCCAACCGAATGCCCGAGAAATCTTCCATCATATGCCACGGCTACGGGTACATCGCAATCGGAGTGGAGCCTAAAAATGTGGAGGGAGTTATAAGCATCGACCTGGCAGATCTAGATTCTGGCCTGCAATCTTATCTCGGCCACCATGGCCCGGAATGGTCTGCCAGCTACGTGTCACTCGACGGTAAAACCGTTTTGATGATTACAGTTGAGCCGCCAAAAATCGGCGACCAGATCCATACCCTCCACAAGGAGTTCGGTAACTATATCGCAGGAATGATCTTTGTTCGGCGAACTGGTCGCACCATGCAGGCGAACCCAGGAGAGGTGCTTTCACTAACCCGTCGGGCCACACAATCGACGGCCGCTCCGCAGAATATGACTGTCACCTCAGAAACGGAGCCTGTGAAGATCCCTTTGTGGAAGTTCGATGAGTACGTAGACGAGATTACGACCAAACGGAAAGAAGATCTGAATCACCCACAGAACTCCACACGTCGGCGTAACAACTTCGGCATGGATAACCGCACAGAAGACGACTACAAGAATGAGGTTGCTGAACACCTGGAAGAATATCGCGACCATCTTGAAAACCTGGCAAGACAGGCGTACGTCAGGGGCGGAGGGGGCGCCCTGGAGCTTACAGTATCCAATCCTGACCAGGTAAGCCACCAGGGCGTGAGAGTAGAATTGAGCTTTCCGACGTGGTTGATAGCGATCCTCGCCGAGGATTACGAAGAAGAGGAATTCCGCCAACCTCGGGCGCCGGAACCGCTGGGCACTAGGGTTTCCGCCCTCTTCAACTCAGGCGTAATCAACTCTATCGGCACTCCATACCACGGCCCCGGCGAAATGGAAACCTCGATTGAAACAGGGCTCGCAGTATTCAACGTCGCCAGCGTTAGGGCTGAAGGTCAAGTGAAATTGCCCAAGATCCACTTTATTGCTGATTCCTGGGCTGAAGGCGAGGGAGTGGCAACCTGGGCAGTCACCGCACTCAACAGCGGTGGACGCGCAAAAGGGTCTATCCAACTTACACAAGTGGGCGTGGCAACGGTTGCTTCCAGGAAGGTATCGCCTGAAACGAGTGATTGATGACGTTCCATATCACAAGCTTAGGGACTGGATGTGATTTGCAGTTCGCTCAACCTTCTCATCAGCTCCCCTGCGCAGTATTAGACATGAGTCGACTCGTAAAGCCTTCGTGACATAGGCGCTCAAATGCTGCGGCCACCTCAATGGGGATCTTCTGCTCAATCATAAACCCCTGTTGGGGGTATACCATGAGCCGCTGCTGAGCTCCAACCAGCATGTCAATAACGAGTCGTGCGTCCTGGATCGAATTGGTGTATTCCGGGAAGGTCATACCCGTAGACGCGCTTACCCACTCGACGTCCGGCCAAAGCCTTCGCGCCGTCGCATATGCCCGCCGTTCCTCGTATGGCTTGCTCACCAGCAGAACAGATGAGACGGGAACGCGTCGTTCGTCAAGCAGAGCACGCGAGAAGCGGATGTTCTCGCCGGTGTTCCGGGCCCTGGGCTCAATGAGAATGGCGCACGCTGGAACTCCCAGCTCCACAGCGCGGGCTCTGTAGTGCTCGGCCTCACCCTGGGGCATCCGCTCACGCGTAGTACGGCTGGTCGCACCGGTAAAAACGATGAGCGGCGCCATGCCACGGAGGTACAGCTCTGCGGTGGTGTCAGCTACCCCCAGGTCATGACTGCCCAGCCCGATCGCCACAGAGCATGGGTGCGGCTCATGGCCCATCTGCTGGAAGTCCCAGAGCCGCTGAGCGTCGGCCCATGCCTGTGTCGAGATCACTTGCTCTCGTCCTCCGCGTTTGCTGAGTCGGGCACCTTGAAGTCGTAGGCCCACGCGAAGCGCGTAGCTGCGTGGACTCCTATGGCGAACTCCACCACAGTGCCCTCCGCCGTGTACGTGGTGCGGTGCAGCTCCACCACCCATTCACCTGGTGAGAGCTGGAGGAGCTGAGCCTCTTCCGCAGTGGGCACGCGCGCGAAGATCTCTTCCTTCATGTGGTCGATTTCGTATCCGGCGTCGTACAGGACGCGGAAGCCGCCGCCACGTCCGGCAGGGCCCGGAGACGGATCGACGATGCGCGTGCCTTCGACGTGCTCGGGCCGGTAGTAGCTGGTCAGTGTGTGCGTCGGCTGCGACCCTTCCTTGACCAGGCGCGCACGCGCGTACACCTCAGCGCCATCGGGCAGTCCGTGCGCTTCGGCCACGAGTGCCGGCGCTTTCACGCGGCTGACGTTCTGGGTCTGCTCGTTCCTGCGGTACGCGCGTCCTGACGCTACTCGGTCAGCGATGAACGCGACTTCGTCACCGTCCCGCCATTTAGCCTTGTCGTACCGGGCGATACCCAGTCGCTTCAGCGGAGCCTGCTGCCGTACGACCGTGCCGTGACCACGGGAAGAGGTCACCAGCCCCTCAGCTTCCAGCGCCTTGTACGCCGCATGAACCGTGGATTTCGATCCCTCACCCGCCTCCACTAGCTCGCGAATGTGCGGAAGCTGCTGGCCAGGCGCGTACTCACCGTTCCTGATGCGCTCGGCGAGCCGGTCCGCCAGTTCTCGCCACTTGGGCGCCATGCAGAACTCCTTTCGACGCGTCCCAGTGAACCACAGTCCCAGGACTGTTGACAGTCCTGGGACTGTGATGCATTCTCATTTCAGGCCGGTCGCAGTCCTAGGACAGCGACCGAGGGGCGCCCTCTTTTGGGCTTCTCCAGCGCCGTGCCGGTTCGGGATAGCTCGCCTCTACGTGGAGCCCCCTGTCTGTCGTTTCTTGAAAACTCAACAGCGTGCCTGAGGTAGCCGCTCCACCTCTGCAAGCAAGAGGGCGGCGTGCGCGGGTTCTGTCCCGCGTGCGGTATAGCCACTGACCTTTCCGCAGCTCAACGGCTGCGGCCGGTTGCCTCCGCTGCTCGTCTCGTACGAGCAGCGCTGAGGGGAGCCGGACATTCCGACTTCAACGGCGCGCGGCTCCCGGGGTGCCACCCGGGAGCCGCTGTAGGGCCGTTCCACCTGTGAAGGGAACTGCGACCCATGGTGCACATCGGTGCTGATCAGAAGGTTGTTACCGCTGACGAGTTTGACCGCGAGCCGACGTTCGCGGAGCTGGACGCGATCGAGTGCGAGATGCCCGTCATCACGGCGGAAGTCGAGTTGTTGGACGCGCAGATCATCGCGCTCGACCGCACCCCGAACGAGGTGGACACGCGGCGTATCCGCCGGGCCCGCCGCAAGGTGCTCACCGCGCGTCTCGCGGCGGCCAACCTCACCACGATGCACATTCCCGGGGTGGGCGCATGAGCACCCCCCAGACGCTCGCCGCCGCGCACGCGGAGGTGAAGGCGGAGATCGCACGGACCGACACGAAGACCGGTCTGCTGCTGGCGTTCGTCGGCGCGGTCCTGGCCGGTACGTGGACGGTCGCCAAGGACGTCCCGCTTCCCCTGCACGCCTGCATCGCGGGCGGTATCGGGACGGGACTGCTGATCGCGGCGGCGGCTCTGCTGCTGCGCTCGGTGCGCCCGAACCTGCGCGGCCGGCACGGTTTCCCGCTGTGGGCCACGCTCACCGCCGAACAGATCACGGCCACCCTGTCCGAGGACCTGGCGGCGGACATCGCGAACCTGTCCCGCATCGCGCTGGCCAAGTTCACCGGCCTGCGCCGCGCCATCGACCTGATTTACGTCGGCGGGACGCTGATCGTCCTCGCCGCGCTGTTCACCCTCGGGGGTGTGGCATGAGCGGCCAGAAGACGGCGCAGGAGTTCATGGCGCAGATGTCCGTCCGTGAGAGCCGCTGGCGTCTGTACGTGGTCCTGATGAACACCACGGAGCGGTGGCCGGAGCAGCGGTTCGGGCGTGCGGTGCCGACGTTCACGGACCGTACGGACGCGCTCAGCGTGCTCGGCTTCGAGCCGGTACCGGGCGCTGAGTGGACGTGGACCGAGTACAGCGAGACCCCCGACAACCCCGCCTCGCCAGTCGTTCTGATCGCTGCGATCCGGGTGCGTTCATGGTCGGGGGTGCGCGTATGAACGGCGTTCAGATCCGTTCAGCGGAGCGGGCGTTGTCGGTCGGCACGTGGCTGATCGTGGCGGGCGCGATGCTCTATTCGATCCTCACCGTCACGCCGCTCGCTGCCGCGCACACCCCCGACAAGTGGGACTGGACCGCACCCATCCTGCCCCTCGTTGTCGATGCCGCCGTGGTCATCGTGGTCCGGCTGGACGCGGTGCTCGCCCGGCTCGGGGGCAACGGCGGACGGTGGCCCATCGCCCTGCGGTGGATGACCGGCTGCATGACCCTCGCCCTCAACGTCGCGGACTCCGCGCTGCAAAACGACCTGGTGGGCGTGGCCGTGCATGCGGTCGCTCCGCTGCTGCTGATCGTCACGGCAGAGACCGGACTCGCCTACCGGCGCGCCATCACCGCCGCCGTGATGGCGCTGGAAGCCAAGCAGCACGCCGAGCGGGAGGCCCGCGAACGCACCATGACCGAGCGGCGTGAGGAGACGGCGCGGCGGGCCCGTGAGGAACGCGAGCACACGGCCGCTTTGGCGCGTGAACAGCGTGAGCACGAAGCCCTGATGGTCCGTGAACAGGCCGAGCGGGAGGCCGCCGCACGGCGTGAGGAACGCGAGCGTGAGCAGGCTCGGGAGGAAGCTGAGCGGGCCGAGCGTGAACATGCGGAGCGCGAGCGTGAACAGCTCCGGCGCGAGCGTGAACGCCGTGAGCGGGAGGCCGCTGAACGCGCTGAGCGGGAGCGTGCCGAGCGCGTTGAGCGTGAGCGTCGTGAACGGCAGGAGCGGGAGGAGCGGGGCGCGCGTGAACGCGCCGCTCTGCTGTCCGCCGGTCCCGCCACGGACAAGCTGCCCGAGGACGACGCGCGCGCCATCGTGGCCGCCGCCCGCGCGGAGGGCATGTCGGTGCGGACCGCAGCGGAGCTGTGCGGCTGGTCGGTGGGCTGGGTCTCGACCCGCTACGCCGAGCTGCGCGGGCCCGTCAACGGCGTTCCGGTTGATCTCGCCGCCTCTGGCCACTGATGACCACCGCGCCGGTGAGTGGCTCGCTGCCTGTCTATCGGTGGCGGCTGGCTCCTGACGGACTGGCCACCCGCCGGCAGCTCCGCGCGATGGAGCTGCGTCCGGGTGGTCAGGACGTGGCCGCCGAACTCCAGCGTCCCCGCCGACGGCGGGGCCCACTGGTCGCCTACCTCTACCGCCTCGACCTGGCCAAGCCCGTCCGCCCGATGACGCCTGCCCGGTGGGCGGCTCTGGCCAAGGCGAATACCGCCCGCCGCATCTGCCCCGAGTGCCGCCGCGATGCCGGATACGTCATCCCCACCTCGCTCGGTGCCTGCGTTCCCTGCACCGACTCCAACTGACCAGACGGGAGCCCCTGATGGCCCATCGTGACCCGCCGGGGATCATCGCCCCGCACATTCCCGCCGACGCCTACCGCCGCGCCGAAGCCACCGGGCAACCGGTCGTCATCGTCGTGCACACCACCGACCCCAGCGGGCGCCCGCTGCATCACTACCTGTTCCCGATCGTCATCGCGGGCGCGGGCGTCATGGGGGTGTTCGGCCTCGTGGCCGCGTTCCTCGCGCTGCTCGACTTCGCCACCCACACCGCCGCTGCGGTCGGTGGCGCCGCCGGGACGCTCGGCATCGGCGGCATCACGCTGCGCCTCGCCCGCCCCAAGCACTGAACCGCATCGCCCGCACAACCCGCCTACGGCCTTCCCGTCCGCCCCGGAACGGGCGGAAGGCCGTAGGCGCCCCGTACGGCGCCTGACACCCCTTCCGTGTGGGCCAACACCCCCCGAAGGCTGTTCGGCCGCAACAAGCCCCGTAGCGACGCTCCGTGAGGGAAGTTTCCGTCCTCGCGCGCACACGCGTAGGGGCGCCCGTAGGAAACCAGGAAACCGGAAACCGCACTACCCACCGTGACGGTGGCAGGCCGGCCAGGGCCCGCCACCGCCTAACTCACCGACCCGGAAAGAGGACTCCGTGAGCCACTCCCAAGTGTGGCGGACCCACCGCCAGTACGCAGCAACCGCCGCCCGCTGGACGGCCGACAACTGGCGCAAGGAAGCCGACCGCCGCCGCTCCCTGCGCGCTGAGCGCAAGCCCCTCGTGCGCGACGCCAAGCGAGCACTCGCCACCGCACGCGCCCTCGACCCCGAGGGCATCACCTCCCTCCGTCACCGCGCGGAGCGCGAGGTGCGCAGTGCCAAGCGGCGGGTGCCCGACCCGCTGTGGCTGTTCGCCTCCAAGACCGCGCTCGGTGCGGCCGTCGCCGGATACATCTGGCTTCCGGCCGTCCCGGCGCGAGTGTGGGTGTGGTCGGCCATCGCCGTGACCCTCGCCATCACGGCCGCGATCGTGTGGGCCATCGTGCGCCATCGCGGTGACGACGGACTCAAGCCCAACGCGGAAGAGGCCGCACTGCTCAAGCGACTTCAGCCGCCGCACTGGAAGGAGCACGCCGAACAGCGCGGCCTCGTCGGCACCCTGACCGGACAGCCCACGCTGACCGAGTCGGGCATCGTGTGCGCCGTCCGCCTCGATGGCCAGTGGACCCCGGCCAAGCTCCGCAGTGCTGAGGACCATGTGCGGGCGCTGCTCGGAGCCCGTACGGACCTGCGGATGCAGATCAAGGCGGGCAAGCGCGGCGGGTGGGCGGAACTCATCCTGCGCACCCGCAGCGCGGCCGATGGTGACGATCTGGCGTGGACGCCCGAGCGACGCTCGCTGGGCATCGACACCGTGACCGGCGACGCGGTGACCGTGCCGCTCGGGGAGCGGCTGCTGATCGCCGGACGCTCCGGCGCCGGGAAGTCGGTCGCCTCCCGCCCGCTGCTGTTCGACGCCTCCGAGGGAGAGGCGAACGCGCTGGTCATCATCGACCTCAAGCGCGTTGAGGGACGGTTGTGGGACCACCGCGCCCGCGTCGCCTCCACTCCCCACGACGTCATCGACGTGGTGGACGAGCTGGAGACGGAGATGCTGGAGCGGCTCAGCGTCCTGCCCAAGGGACAGGACACCTGGACCCCCACACCCGAGCGGCCCCGGATCACGGTCGTCGTGGACGAGGGCGCGGAGGTCATGACCGCCGCCGACAAGGTCCCCTACGAGACCGAGACCAGCGACGGCAAGACCCGCACCGCCAACCGGTCGGCTCTGCCGGGCCTGGAATCCATCGCCCGCATGGGCCGCGCGGCGTGCATCGACCTGTGGTGGATGACGCAGAAGCCGACCATCGGTGACGGCATCCCCAAGCAGATCGCCCCGCAGATCGGCGTCTCCATCTGCCTCTCCGTGCGCACGCCTGCCGAGGCCCGTGTCGTGCTCGGGGAGGACGCACAGGCCAAGGGATGGACCGCCGACGAACTCCCGGTACCAGGTGTGGCGTTGATCCGGGACGGCAAGCGCAAGGCCGACCCGGTCAAGGTCCGCTACATGGACAAGGCCGTCGTCATCGCGCTGCCCGACCGCACCCCGTGGTCCCGCACCGCCACGCCCGCGACGGCCCCGGCCTTGACCCTCGTCAAGAACACGGCGGCGGACGAGCCCGCCACGGACAGCGCCGTCGCCCGCGTCCTCAAGGCCATCGAGACCGCCGACGAACCGGTCCGCCAGAAGGACTTGGCCACGATCACGGGCCTGTCCAAAGGATCCGTCTCCAAGGCCGTCAAGACCCTCACGACCGGCGGCATGGCCGTCCGCGCCCTGGACGGCCGACTGACCATCACACGCGGCGACGACACCGCCGCCGCCTGAACCTCCCGACGCACGACAACGGCGGCCCCCCTTCCGCCAAGAACCGGGGCCGCCGCCAATCCAGCACACGCAATCGAACTGGAGACATCCAGCATGCCCCAACCCGGCACCATCATGACCGCAGATCTGGTCTGTCTGCCCCTACTCGCCTCCGCGCTGACAGCCGCGGGGCGGGACTGGCCCGTCATCCCCCTGCACCCCAGGGCCAAACGGCCGGCCGGACACCCCGAGCGCTCATGCCCGGCAACCGGACGGTGCGCGAACGGGCACCGCAAGCCCGAACAACGCGCCACCACCAACCCCGAGCTGATCCACGCCACCTGGGGCGCCCGGCCGTACAACGTCGGCATTGCCACCGGACCGGCCGGACTGCTCGTCATCGACCTGGACGTGTGCAAGCCCGAAGAGCCAAAAGGAGCGCCTGACGGCGCGACTTCGTTGCAGGCGCTCTGCGAGCGCGCCGGACAGGCCATCCCACGCACCTACCGGGTGCGGACCGCGCGCGGAGGGGAACACCTGTACTTCAGCGCTCCGTCCGAGATGCGGCTCAAGTGCAGCGCGGACCGGCTCGGCAAGCACATCGACACCCGAGCGTGGGGCGGATACGTCGTCGCCCCCGGCAGCACCACCCCCGACGGCACATACGAGATCCTCGACGATGCTCCGGTAGCCCCGCTGCCCGCATGGCTGACCTCCCCGCTCACCGAACAGCCCAAGCCCGCACACGTGGAACTGGCGCCCGTGCGAGACGGCACCCGAGCAGCGAACACCGCCCTCGAACGCGAATGCGCGGTCGTCCGCGCGGCGTCCGAGGGCGGGCCGAACGGCCGCAACAACACGCTCCACAAGAGCGCCTGCAAGGTGGCGCGGTTCGTCGCATGGGGCCACCTCCCCAGGGACTCAGCAGAGCAGGCAATCCAGGCGGCGGGGGAGTCGACGGGCCTCCCGCCGGCCGAGTGCCGCGCCACCATCCGCAGCGCCATGGACTGGGTCATCACCCACGCCACACCACGGCAGACAGCCTCATGACCGGCCCCCACTCCCCCCACCTGGATTGCCGTACTCCCACCACCCCTCGGCTGCGTGTCGCCCCACAGCCTGCGGACACCACGGCTGTAGGCGACCGAAAGGGCGTCGCCGAAGGCGTCCCCACTGCTGTTCTCCCTGACCCGCACCGGGGCGACGGCCGGTACCCCGTCGCGTGGCTGCACATCGTCGCGCCCCACCGGGCCGTGCCTACCGCCACCTCGAAGTGCCTGTGCGGACACGACCGCAGCGCCATCGGACACCGGCGACTGCTCGCCCTGATCACCGACCACGAAGCACACCGCGACACCTGCCCGCTCCGCACCACCCAGGAAGGAAGGGCCGCCGCATGACCAACCAGACCCGCGCCCCGGCCACCGCCGACGGGGCCGCCCTGCTCGACGAGGTAGAGGCCTTCCACCGGCGGTTCAACGTCTTCCCGACCGAGGCCGCCTACATCGCGGTCGCGTTGTGGGACGCGCACGCCCACCTGCTCGACTGCTTCGACTCCACGCCGCGTATCGCGTTCCTCTCCCCGGAGCCGGGATCGGGGAAGTCCCGCGCGCTGGAAGTGGTGGAAACCCTCGTGCCGCGTCCGATGGTGGCCGTGAACGCATCCGCCGCCGCGCTGTTCCGGTCGGTGTCCGGGCCGGACGGACGACCCACGATCCTCTTCGACGAGATCGACACCGTCTTTGGCCCCAAGGCCGGAGACAACGAGGAACTCCGTGGATTCCTCAACGCCGGACACCGTCGTACCGGCGTCACCTACCGGTGCGTGGGCGACAGCCAGACCGTGACCCCGTTCCCGTCCTACACCGCCGTCGCGGTCGCCGGACTCGGCTCCCTGCCCGACACGATCCTGACCCGCTCCATCATCATCCGCATGCGACGCAGGGCCAGGAACGAGAAGGTCGAACCCTTCCGCGCTCGCCTGCACGAGCAGGAGGGAACCGCCCTGCGCGACCGGCTCGCCACCTGGGCCGAGCAGGCGCGCGGATGGGTCCTGGGCGCGTGGCCGGAGATGCCTGACGGCGTCACCGACCGCCCCGCCGACGTCTGGGAACCCCTGCTCGCCATCGCGGACGCCGCCGGAGGCGACTGGCCCCGGCGGGCTCGTGAAGCCTGCTTGGCCCTCGTCAAAGCAGCGCAGTACACCGACAAGCACAGCCTGGGCATCCGGCTGCTGACCGATCTGCGTGATCACGTACTCATCGGCATCGACCGTCTGCCCACCATCGCCATTCTCGACCGACTCAACGCACTCGATGACGCACCGTGGGCCGACCTGAACGGCAAGCCGCTCGACAACCGGCGCCTCTCCCGAATGCTCGCCGAGTACATGACCGCCGACAACGAACCCATCCGCTCCCGCAACATCCGCACTTCGGGCGGCGTCCTCAAAGGCTTCCACGCCAAGGACCTGGAAGACGCCTGGACGCGCTACTGCCCCCCTCCCCAGGAAGCCGCTACATCAGCTACGCCGCTACAGCCCAGCTCAGAGCCCCTGAATCTGTAGCGGCAGCAACCCGTGTAGCGGCTACGCCCCCATCGGGTGATGTGGGGCGTAGCCGCTACACGCGACCTCTCCGCTACAAAAAACCGCCCGCTGACCTGCGATGTAGCGGTGTAGCGGATGTAGCGGACTTCTGAGAGGGGGGTCCAGAGCCCCCGCCCCAACACGACCGCTTCGCCAAGGAGTCGCACCGTGGCACGCCCCCAGATGCTCAAGCTCCGTGAAGTCCTCAAAGAGATCGACATGAGCCGCGCGGCGTTCTACCGCATGCGCGCACGCGGCAAGGCGCCCCGCCTCCAGAAGCTCCCCAACGGCGAACTCCGCGTGAACCGCGCGGATCTGGACGCCTGGTGGGCGGCCTGCGAGGAACGCGCCATCGCTTGACGCGACGCATCACACGCATCCCGACATCCAACGAGGGGGCCGCTTCCGGCGGCCCCCTCCGTCATGAGGTGATCAGTGAAGAGCTACAACGTGCGCGTCTGGGGCATCCGACGCCGCAACAGCAAGACTGCGCCCTTCCAGGTCCGTTGGACCGTGGCGAGCAAGGTTCACCAGGAACCCTTTGCCACGAAGACGCTCGCGGACGCGCGCCGCTCTCAACTCGTCACGGCGGCTCGCGATGGCGAGGCATTCGACGTCGCCACAGGGCTTCCCGTATCGGAGCTGCGGGAGACGACGTCTCCCACCTGGTACGAGCACGCGTGTGCGTACGCGCTCGTGAAGTGGCCCAACTCGTCTGCCAAACACCGCGCTGGCATCGCGGAAGCGCTGACGGCCCTGACGGTGGCGCTCGTGTCCACCTCCCGAGGTGCACCGGATACGGCCGTCCTGCGCGGTGCTCTTCAGGGGTGGGCTTTCAGGGCGACGCTCACGGACAACGGGGAGCATCAGGCTCTGAAAGACACCGCTCACGACGTTCCGCGCGACGTCCGCAGTGCCCTGGACTGGGTGGCCGGCGCCTCGATGAAGGTGATCGATGTAGCCGAGTCGGACAACATCCGCCGAGCCCTGACCGCCCTGTCCAAGCGACTGGACGGGAAGCGTGCGGCGGACAACACCGTGAGGCGAAAGCGCATGGTCTTTAGCAACGCCATGCGGTACGCCGTGGAGCGGGAGGTACTTCCCTCGAACCCCCTCGGACGGATCGACTGGGCGTCGCCGGACACCACTGACGAGGTGGACTTTCAGTACGTGCCGGAACCCCAGCAAGCGCGACGATTGATCGAGGCCGTACGCGATGGTGGCGGTCGTGGCCCGCACCTCTACGCGTTCTTCGGGTGCCTCTACTACGCCGCCATGCGACCGTCCGAAGTCGCCTCTCTCATGCGGCGAAACTGCAAGTTGCCCGTCGAAGGTTGGGGCGAATTGGTGCTCACGCAGAGCCGCCCGGAAGTCGGTTCGGGGTGGACCGATGACGGCCGCTCGTTCGAGGAACGCGGGTTGAAGCGGCGGGCCCGAAAGGCCACGCGTCCCGTGCCGATCCCGCCCGCGCTGGTCGCGATGCTGCGTGCGCATCTGGACGAGTTCGGCACGGCGGAAGACGGGCGGCTCTTCCGCGCGGCTCGTGGTGGCCGTGTCCGGTCCACTGAGTACACCAAGCTGTGGCAGGGGGCCCGTACGGCTGCGCTCACCGCCGAGGAGGCGGCAACGCCCCTCGCGGACGTGCCGTACGCCCTCCGGCACTCGGGGGTCTCGCTGTGGATCAAGGCCGGAGTCGACCCCGTGGAAGTCGCGCGGCGTGCCGGTCACAGTCCGGCGGTGCTGTGGCGGTTCTACGCGAAGATCCTTCGCGGTCAGCAGGCAGCGTCGAACCAGATGATTGATGCCGCGCTGGCCGAGGGTGCCTGACCAGGTCTTATGGCGCCTGTCGCTTGGCCACAGGTTGGCCGTACGCACTGGTCAAAGGTGGGACAACGCGAGTCAGGGTGAGACAGGCTGAACACAGAAGGGGTGCCGCTCCGGAGAGTGGCACCCCTTCTGACCTGCGTAGCTTCTGACCTGCGCGGTGGGTGTGGGATTTGAACCCACGGTCACATCGCTGCGACGACGGTTTTCAAGACCGTTCCCTTAGGCCGCTCGGGCAACCCACCCCGCGCCGCTGAAAGATCGGCGCGGGAACAAGAGTAACGGGTCAGCTGTCGCCCTCGCGCTGCCCCAGGGTGACTTCGGCCGTCCCCTGCTTGCCGTCGCGGGTGTAGGTGAGCTTGACCTTGTCGCCGGGCTGGTGGGTCCAGATCTCGCCGATGAGGGTCGGGCCGCTGTCGATCACCCGGTCGTCGAGCTTGGTGATGACGTCTCCGGGCTTGAGGCCGGCCTTGTCGGCGGGACCGTTCGGGGTGACCGCGTCGCCGCTCGCACCGTTTTCGGTGATCTTCGCGCCCGTGCCCTCCTCCAGGGAGACGGAGGCACCGATGACGGGATAGACGGGCTTGCCGGTCTTGATGAGCTGCTGGGCGACGGTCTTCGCCTGGTTGATCGGGATCGCGAAGCCCAGGCCGATGGAGCCCGACTGGCTCGTGCCGCCCATGCCGCCGCTCGAGGACTGGATCGCGGAGTTGATGCCGATCACCGCGCCCTTGGCGTCCAGGAGCGGGCCGCCGGAGTTGCCCGGGTTGATCGAGGCGTCGGTCTGCAGGGCGCTCATGTACGAGGCCTTGCTGCTGGAGCTGCCGTCGCTGGAGGCCACCGGGCGGTTCTTGGCGCTGATGATGCCCGTGGTCACCGTGTTCGAAAGCCCGAACGGAGCGCCGATCGCGATGGTCGAGTCGCCGACGGCGATCTTTTCCGAGTTGCCGAGCGGCAGCGGCTTGAGGTTGTCCGGCGCGTTCTTGAGCTTGATGACCGCGACGTCGTAGCCCTGGGCGTGGCCGACCACCTCGGCGCCGTACTTCTTGCCGTTCGAGAAGGTGGCCGACAGCTTGCCGCTCTCGACCGCCTGGGCCACCACGTGGTTGTTCGTGAGGATGTGGCCCTGCGTGTCGAAGACGAATCCGGTGCCCGTGCCGCCCTCGCCGTTGCTGCCCTCGGCCTCGATGGTGACCGTGCTCGGCAGCGCCGTGGCGGCCACGTTCGCGATCGTGCCCGCGTCGCGCTTGAGGTCGCCGCCGCTCTGGGACGCGGAGACCGTCGTCGAATCCGAGGAGTCGTCGTTGCGGTCCGCCGCCCAGTAGCCGATGCCACCGCCCACGCCGCCCGCGATCAGCGCGGCCACGAGGACCGCGGCGACCAGACCGCCGCGCCCGCCGGACTTCGGCCTGGGAGCGGGCTGCTGATACGAGGAACCCCACACGTCCCCGGGGCCGCCTTCGCCCCCGCTCCCGTACGCACCGGAGCCGGCGTCGCCTGCACCCGCGTACGGGCTGGAAGCGCCTTCGCCGCCGGTCCCGTAGGGGGGCGTGGTCGGCGGAGGAGGAGGCCAGGCACCCGCCTCAGGAGCGGGGGCGGCGTTTTCGGGAGCCCCGGGAGGCAAGGTGGCCGTCGGCGCGTCTCCCTGGAACGTGCCCGGCCCCTGGGGGTGAGCCGTGCCCTGTTGGGGATCCGCGTGGCCCGCTCCCGGCGCAACCGCCTGCTCCGGAGGCGTGGAAGCAGCGGAAGTGTCCACCGGCACAGGAGGTGCAGACGGGGCCGGGGGTACTGCAGTGCCCTCGTTCTCGGTGCTCACAGCTCTTCCTCTCGATCCGCGGCTGTTCAGTCAGTTCGCATTCGGTCATGCTCGATCGCGTGTGTTCAGTGCTTCATTCACGCGCGTTCGGGAACCGGCACGATTCAGCTATGCATGTGCTTTTGTATGCCGTCAGCTTTTCCCACGGGACGTCAGGGCGCCATAAGCGCCACCTGTGACTCCGAGATCTTTGCTTATATAGGACACGTCTGACAAAACCACTGTCTGTTCCGCGCCGCCGACCGCACGCCTACCCCGTTGCGGTGGCACCATGACGCGGTGACCCACGCACGACAGCACCCCACCCAGGTCGTCGCCCACCGCGGGGCCTCCGAAGAGGCCCCCGAGCACACCCTGGCCGCGTACGAGAAGGCGATCGAGGACGGGGCCGACGCCCTTGAGTGCGATGTACGGCTGACCGCGGACGGGCATCTCGTCTGCGTCCACGACCGTCGCGTCAACCGCACTTCCAACGGCCGCGGTGCCGTCTCGGCCCTGGAGCTCGCGGATCTCGCCACCCTGGACTTCGGCTCCTGGAAGAACCGCGACGAGGCACCCGACTGGGAGCAGCAGCGACCCCCCTCCTGGGAGCAGCAGTCCGTCCTCACGCTGGAACGCCTGCTCGAACTCGTGGCCGACGCCGGCCGCCCCGTACGGCTCGCCATCGAGACGAAGCACCCCACGCGCTGGGCCGGCCAGGTCGAGGAGCGCCTGCTGATCCTCCTGAAGCGCTTCGGTCTCGACGCACCGCCCTCGGCCGCCGAGTCGCCCGTACGCGTCATGAGTTTCTCCGCACGCTCCCTGCAGCGCGTCCGCGCAGCGTCCCCGACACTGCCGACGGTCTATCTGATGCAGTTCGTCTCACCCCGGCTGCGCGACGGGCGGCTGCCCCCGGGCGTCCGGATCGCCGGCCCCTCCCTGCGGATCGTGCGCAGCCACCCGGCGTACATCGAGCGCCTGAAGGGGGCCGGCAACCAGGTTCACGTATGGACGGTGAACGAGTCCCAGGACGTCGATCTCTGCGTCGGGCTGGGCGTCGACGCCATCATCACCAACCGCCCGCGGGCGGTATTGCGCCAGTTGGGCCGCTGAAACCACGGTTCGCACAGATCTCACGGACCCCACACGTTCCGTCCACGGATGTCCCGTTTCGGCCAGGCCATCGATTTCAAGCCACTCGGTTACAGGGAGTGCTCCGGCGCGTTCGAACCGTATTCGATCGTTACGAGTGCGCCACTGCACGTGCGCTGGCCGGTTTCCGGCTCAGTCCAGGAGGGCATCCACACCGTGGCGTGGGGCAAAGGAGGTCTCGGGGGTGGCGTTGGTGGTGGCACAGGAGGTGCCCACGTCGTCGAGCATGGCCGTACCCCATGGCCCTGCGGGCGTAGGCGAAGCAAGACACCGGATGCGGGATCAACTGCGCACCGGAGGCGTCGCGGAAACAGTCATCGACGATGCCGTACTGATCCTTTCCGAACTACTGAGCAACGCCTGCCGGCACGGCAGGCCGCTGGGTGACGCTCTGTCGGGGGACGGCGACGTCCGGGCCGCCTGGCGCGTCGAACCGACCGGCAGGCTCACCGTCGAGGTGACGGACGGCGGCGGTCCGACCCGCCCGGTTCCGGCCACGCCTTCGGTCACCGCGCGCGGTGGTCGCGGGCTGAACATCATCACGGCGCTGGCCGACGACTGGGGTGTCCGGGACGACGCCCGCGGCGAGGTCACCGTGTGGGTGGTCGTGCACAAGGCCGCGCACACCGCGCGCCGCCGCGACGATTTCGCCGCACGGGTCACCGCGCCCGCCGTGTCCGCGATACCCGACCTGGGCTTCGGGGACACCTTCGACGGCCTGGACCGAAGAGGCCTGGACTGAAGGCCTGGACTGAACTGAAGCGGCCTGCGCCAGCGGACCCGAAGTGGCCTGCGGCAGCCGACCCGAAGTGAGCCGAGTCAGCGGACCGAAAGCCAAAAGGCCGAAACCGAAGGCCGACCGCGGGGCCCGATGGCGAGGACCGGAACCGAGGGCCGAAGCAGACGGAAGTGCCGGTTCCGGGACGAACCGAAGCGCCGCTCCGCGTAAGACCCGGCACGTTGTCCACAGGGTCCCGTGGGTCTTCGCACGAACGGCTAGGCTCGCGCCCGTACGAATCGAGCCGTAACCGGGAGACATCCACGATGGCCAAGAAGCGACCCCAGACGAAGGCCAAGCAGCCGCAGCCGCAGGATGGGGCCCGCTCCGCCGGCGCTGACGGACACGTGCCGGTGGTCGGAGCACGCGAGCCCTGCCCATGCGGCAGCGGCCGCCGCTACAAGGCCTGTCACGGGCGCGCCGCCGCGCACGCCGTGACCGAGCTGGTGCAGCGGCCCTTCGAGGGGCTGCCGGGCGAGGGCGACTGGATCGCGCTGCGCGAGCTGGTGCCCGCGGCCACTGTCGAGCTGCATCTGAAGGAGCCCCTTCCGGAGGGCGTCCCGTCGGTCACGCTCGCGACGGTGCTGCCGATGGCCTGGCCGGCGCTGCGCCGCGAAGACGGTTCGGTCCTCATCGGCCTGCAGAACGACACGGCGTCCGGTGACATCAGCCGCGACCTGGCCGACACGCTCCAGCGCGCGCTCACCGCGGAGCCCGGCACCCCGGTGCAGGGCCGACGCGCCCCGAGCGACGGGGTGCGCCTGCAGGACCTGCTCGACCCCGAAGGCGCGTTCGAGCCAGTTGTGCATCCGGGCTTCGAATTCTGGGTTCCGGACGCGCAGAACGCGACCACGGAGGTGACCGCCTCCCTGGAGCGCGCCAACGCCGCCGCCATCCCGACGGTGAAGCTCGCCGGCGTCGACGCGGCGTACTGGTGCGAGACGCCGGACAAGAACCACCTGCGCTGGGTCATGCCGCACCCTGAGGAGCAGCTTCTGGACGCGCTCTCGCGGCTGCACGCGGCCGGCCGGTCGAGCCTCGGGGAGGGCACCCGCCTGGTGGGCTCCTTCCGCGCCCATGGCCTCACCGTCCCGGTCTGGGACCTGCCGACGGGCGTCACGGCGGAGGACGTCGAGAAGCCCGCGTCCGAGTTCGCCGAGCGGCTCGCCGCCGCGCTGGCCACGGACACACCGCTCAGTGCGGACGAGCGCCGGGCACGCGGCGGCCTCACCAACCGCCAGGTCACACTCAGCTGACGCCCGGCGTACGCCCGCCCCCGGCCGGCCAACCGGCCAGCCGGGGGACAGGTGTGCGGAGCGGGTGACTCCTGTCACAACTCCCGCTCGTGACAAGCGAATCGGTGTCTGAATAGCCGAGATCGAATTTGCGAACCACAGATCTCTTGTTACCGTTCGAGTAGCCCGGTTGCTGGTGCATCCCCCGTCGCCAGCAACCGGGTCTTTTCATGCCCTGATGCGGGACCGCCGTCGGCGATGTCCTCAACGCACGGTCTGCGCAGGCGAGTTGCTCCCCGAGCGCAGCAGCAGCGGTCCGTCGGCCCCGTCCGCGAACTCCGCGACCGCGGTGTAAGCCGACGCCTCGCCGACCGTGCGCTCCCGCGGCGTCTCGCACGCCCCCGGCTCATCGTCCTCGGCGACCGCGCAGTGCATCCGCACGGTGCGATCGCCGGGCGCCATGAGAGTCAGCACGGACGTGAGGTCGTCACCGGTCGCGTTGCGGTAGTAGGTACGCGCCCAGGTCTCCCGCCCCTGCGTCAGCACGCAGGTCTGTGCCTCGACGCCGTCTGGGGAGGTGGATTCCGGTCCGCAGCGGGCGGCGGTGGCGAGCCCCACACCGAGCGTCAGGGGGCTCCTGGGCTCCGCGGAGCCCGCCTTGGGCGCCCTGCCGTCGGCGCGACCGGAGACCGGCGCCTCGCCGGAGACATGCCCCTCGGCGCCACGACCACCGGGGCCCCGACCACCGCGGCCCCGGTCACTGGCGTCACGATCACCGGAGGCGTGCTCGTCCGAGGCACGCTCCCCGGGGGAAGCACGGCGGCCCGAGGCGCGTGCGGTGTCATCCGATGTCTTCTCGGGCTGGTGTGCGGATGCGGGAGCCTCGCCGCCCGTCGGCCCCGCGGAGGCCACGGCCAGTGGCAGCACGACCGTGAGGACGACGATGCCTGTCAGCACCATCAGGCGGACATTTCGGGGGTCCCGGGGTCGTTCCCTGGAGTGACGGAGCATAAAAGGGACGATAACGAGCGAGGACGGGCGCGCGGTTCGCCGCGCGCCCGAGTCCCCTACAACTCGGGGGCACTCACACCCGTACGAGTGAGAGCCTCCACCACGGCGTCCACCACGGCCTCCACATCGGGCACCCAGGGGGCGGCCGAGTCGGGCAGCGGAGCCCGCTCCCAGCGGATCTCGCCCTGACCGGTCCGGGACGGGGGAAGGGCCACGTAACCGCCCTCTCCATGGAAGCGCAGTGAGCCCGGCACGTAGTCCTTGGCGTAGAGCAGCTCACCCAGCTGCTCCAGGGAGTACGGCTTCACGAGCAGCGCCCAGCGCGTCGGGGACGCGATCACGGGGCCGAGGCGCATCCCCATGTGGTCGAGCGCGGCGAGCGCACGGGAGGCGGCCAGGGCCGGCAGGCTCACCGCGCACGGGGCCTTTCCTCCGGTGGCGAGGATGATCGGTGCCGTTGGCCGGTTCGTCCACCACCAGCGCGCCATGCGCTCGTCGGTGGTGGCCGCGAGCAGGCCGGGGTCGAAGGGATGGGCACCTGGCACCGTGCACTCCGGGTCGGGGCACGCGCACCGGGCCCGCCCCTGCGGGTCCGGGGCCACGCCCGGGAGTACGGGCCACTGCCAAGCGGTCGCGAAGGTCAGGGCCGCGCTGAGCATCTCAGGCCTCCCGTCATTTCGCCTGGACAGGAGCCTGCGTCGCCTTCCGAGGATCTCGCGCATGTGCGCTCGTTCCTTTCCGTTGAACGCCGAGGAACCACATCACACCATGTGTCGATCACTTCACTGTGCGTACCTACTGGCGCATCACACCCTCGTCAGAGACAAGGGGAACCCCTGTGGGCCGAGCGTTGGCTGCGTCCGCGTCCACACTGCGTCTGTCCAAAGCACGGGCATGGCGTGGGGTGGCGGCGCCTGGCGTTTGCTGTCCCGCGTATTTCTCGCCGCCTCCGCCACGGGAGGATGGGGCACGGTCGTCGGTGGTTAAGACGCCCGGGTCCGTCGCCAGGTTCCGGAAGAATCCCAACCGCACCTGGTCTTCACCGAGTACGTACCCATCACAACCGCTGTGACGCTCCGTCGAACAATGCCAGTCGACCGCAATGCACCGTGACTCGAGTCAGTTTTAAGCCAACTTTACATTTCCGCAGTGGTCCCACGGACACCAGGAATCCCAGCAGGACAATGCTGGACATCCCCTTACGAGTGCGTGTACATGTGGAGACACTGCCAGCGGCGCAGAATGACATGGGGGTTTGCGATGCTTTTGAGCAATACGCACCGGTCGGAAAGCCGGACGCCATGAACGCCCCTCACCTCCCGAAAGTGGCTGGAATCGATTCAACGGTTCCATCGCCCGCACACACTGTCGCGCCTACACGTGCCACCACAGATTCCCCAGCGGCCACTTCCGCACACGCCCCCGGTGCCGTCCTCCAGGACAGACTCGCAGGCTGGGTCTCCGATCTCACCACTCTGCACGAACTCACCGAGCGACTGGCCCGCACCGCCTCGCTGACGGACGCACTCCAGGAACTGCTGCGCGCCGGAGCCGCCCTCGTGGGCGCCCGGCGCGGCCTCGTGGTGCTGGAACCGGGCGACGGACTCGGCCCGGACACGACGATCGGACTGGGACTCGCCCGGGCCGATCTCGGGCACATCGAGACCGTCCCGCGCAGCTCCATGTCGTACGGCAAGATCCTCGACGGGCTTCCCGGGGGTGAGGGCGAGATCGCCCAGCCCGACCTTCTCTCCGAGGACGGGCTCGACCCTCGACACCGTGAGGTGGCCGCCCGGCTCGGCTATGCCGCGAGCTACGCGCTGCCGCTGTCCACGGAGGCGGCGGGCCGCCTGGGCGCCGCCGTATGGCTCTACGACGAGCCGGCCGAGCCGGTCGAGCGGCAGCGCCACCTGGTCGGCCTCTACACGGGGTACGCGGCCGAGCACCTGGCCCGCCTGGTGGAACTGGAGCGCACGCGCGCGTGCATGACGACCATCTCGGAGGAACTGCTTCCCTCCCGGCTGCCCCGTGTCTCCGGTGTCCAGCTCGCCGCCCGCCGCCGCACGGGGCCGCGCGGCGGCGGCGACTGGTACGACGCCCTTCCGCTGCCCGACGCCGCGCTCGGCCTCGCGGTCGGGTCCGTCACGGGGTCGGGCCCCAGCGCCGTCGCGGCGATGGGCCGTCTGAGGGCCTCCCTGCGGGCGTACGCGGTGATGGAGGGCGAGGACCCGGTCGCCGTCCTGTCCGACCTCGAACTGCTGCTGCGGCTCACCGAGCCGGCCCGCTCCGCCACCGCCCTGTTCGCGTACTGCGAGCCCGCTCTGCGCAAGATCACGCTGGCCGGGGCCGGGCACAGCCCGCCGCTGGTGATCAGCGAGCGGCGCACCGAGTACGTGGAGACGTCGCTCTCTGCCCCGCTGGGGATGCTCGCCTGCTGGGAGGCGCCCAGCGTGGAGTTCCAGGCGGAGGCAGGAGAGACGGTTCTGCTCTACACGGACGGGCTGCTGCACCGTACCGGCGATCCCATGGACCGGGCCTTCTCGCGGCTGCACGCGGCCGCCGCGAGCGTTCCCAGGGCACTGCGCGACGACCCGGGCACCGTCGCCGACCATGTCCTGCGGAGCATGCTGCCGGACGGCCGCGACGACGCCGACAGCGAGGAGGACGTGGTGCTCCTCGCGGCCCGGTTCGAGTGAGCCGCGTACCTCCCGGAGTACCTCCCGGATGAGCCGCTCGTCATCAGGGCTTCCGGCCCTGGGCGTCCTTCCGTACGACCGTACGATGGAAGGCGTCCAGAGTCGTATCGAGGAGGCAGATCGTGTCGGAGGCGCTCAACCCGGAGACCCCGGAAGTCGTGCTTGACGATGCCGCCGACCAGGCGGATGAAGAAGCGCCCATCAAGCAGCGCAAGAACGGCCTGTACCCGGGCGTGTCGGACGAGCTGGCCGAGAGCATGAAGTCCGGCTGGGCCGACACCGAGCTGCACGGCCTGGAGCCGATCGCGCAGGCCACGCACACCGCCGCCCGCCGTGCCGCACTTTCCGCACGCTTTCCCGGCGAGCGCCTCGTCGTCCCCGCGGGGAACCTGAAGACCCGCTCGAACGACACGGAGTACCCCTTCCGTGCCTCGGTCGAGTACGCGTACCTGACCGGCAACCTCACCGAGGACGGCGTCCTGGTGCTGGAGCCGACCTCGGGCGGCCACAAGGCCACGATCTACCTGCTGCCGCGCTCCGACCGCGAGAACGGCGAGTTCTGGCTCAACGGCCAGGGCGAGCTCTGGGTCGGCCGCCGCCACTCCCTGACCGAGGCCGAACAGCTGTACGGCATCCCCGCCTCGGACGTCCGTGAACTCGCCGACAAGCTGCGCGAGGCGACCGGCCCGGTCCGGGTCGTGCGCGGTTACGACGCCGGTGTCGAGTCGGCGCTCACCGACAAGGTCACCGCCGAGCGCGACGCCGAACTGCGGGTCTTCCTCTCCGAGGCCCGGCTGGTCAAGGACGAGTTCGAGGCCGGCGAACTGCAGAAGGCGGTCGACTCGACCGTACGCGGCTTCGAGGACGTCGTACGGGTCCTGGACAGGGCCGAGGCCACCAGCGAGCGCTACATCGAAGGCACGTTCTTCCTGCGCGCGCGGGTCGAGGGCAACGACATCGGCTACGGCTCGATCTGCGCGGCGGGACCGCACGCGTGCACGCTGCACTGGGTGCGCAACGACGGTCCGGTGCGCTCCGGGGACCTGCTTCTGCTGGACGCGGGCGTGGAGACGCACACGCTCTACACCGCCGACGTCACGCGCACCCTGCCGGTCAACGGCACGTACTCGGAGATCCAGAAGAAGATCTACGACGCCGTGTACGAGGCCCAGGAGGCCGGCATCGCGGCCGTGCAGCCGGGCGCCAAGTACCGCGACTTCCATGACGCCTCCCAGCGCGTGCTGGCCGAGAAGCTCGTCGAGTGGGGGCTCGTCGAGGGCCCGGTCGAGCGGGTTCTGGAACTGGGGCTGCAGCGCCGCTGGACGCTGCACGGCACCGGTCACATGCTCGGCCTGGACGTGCACGACTGCGCGACCGCGCGGACGGAGACGTACGTGGACGGCACGCTGGAGCCGGGCATGTGCCTCACCGTCGAGCCGGGGCTGTACTTCCAGGCGGACGACCTGACCGTGCCGGAGGAGTACCGGGGCATCGGCGTCCGCATCGAGGACGACATCCTCGTCACGGAGGACGGGAACCGGAACCTGTCGGCCGGGCTTCCTCGCCGGTCGGACGAGGTCGAGGCGTGGATGGCGTCGCTGAAGAGCTGATGAAGAGCTGACGAGAGCTACTGAAGGACTGCTCAAGGGCTGCTCACGGGCTGCTCAAGGGCTGGTACGGAACTGGCGGCCGGGTACCGAAGGGGTGCCCGGCCGTTTTCGTCCACGGGTGACAACAAGGGGAATCTGGAGGGGGATCGGATCGGTGGACTCGTTCTGGTCCGGCGTCGGTGTCGACCTCCACCTCGAACCCGACGCCGCCGACGGACGTCGCGCCGGGCTCGAACGGGCGTTGCGCGACGCCGTCCGGGACGGACGACTGGCCCCCGGGACGCGGCTGCCGGCGACCCGGCGGCTCGCTGTCGAGCTCGGGATCTCGCGGGGCACGGCAAAGGCGGCGTACGACCAGCTCGTCGCCGAGGGGTATCTCACCGCGCGGCAGGGAGCCGGCACCCAGGTCGCCCCGCTGCCCCCCGTGGACGCGGCCTCCCCGGGGGCGTCGCCACGCGCGCGTGCACCCCGTTTCGATCTGCGGCCCGGCAGCCCGGACGTCGGTACGTTTCCGGCGGCGGCCTGGTTGCGGGCGCTGCGCCTGGCGATCGCGACGGCGCCCTCCCTGGCGTACGACTACGGGGATCCGCGCGGCCGGATCGAACTGCGGACGGCGTTGTCGGGGTACCTGGGGCGGGCGCGCGGCGTGATCGCGCCGCCCGAGCGGATCGTGGTCACGACCGGATACGTACAGGGGCTCGCACTGCTCACGCGCGTGCTGGACGGCGGCACGATCGCGATGGAGGACCCGGGGCTGCCCTTCCACCGGGGCGTGGTGCGGCACCACGGCGGGACGGTGGTTGCCGCGGAGGTCGACGAGAAGGGCGTCCGGGTGCGGCAGCTGGGTGACGCGGCGGCGGTCGTGGTCACGCCCGCGCACCAGTACCCGACCGGAGTGACCCTGCACCCGGAGCGTCGACGCGCCCTCACGGACTGGGCACGCGCGCGTGGAGGGGTGATCGTCGAGGACGACTACGACGGGGAGTTCCGTTACGACCGGCAGCCCGTGGGCGCCCTCCAGGGGATGTCACCCGGGCAGGTGGTCTACCTGGGGACGGCCTCCAAGACGCTCGGGCCCGCTCTGCGGCTCGGCTGGATGGTGCTGCCGCCGCACCTCGTCGACGCGGTCACCGACGCCAAGCTGCACAGCGACCACCACACCGAGTCCATCGGCCAGCTGGCCCTCGCCGAGCTGATCACCAGCCACGCCTACGACCGGCACGTACGGGCGTGCCGGCTGCGTTACCGGCGGCGCCGGGACCAGTTGCTGGACCTGCTGGGCGAGCGGCGGGGGGTGCGGGGCATCGCGGCGGGGCTGCACGCCCTGGTCGACGTGGCGGACGAGGGGGCGGTGCTGGCGCGGGCCGCCGAGAAGGGGCTCGCGGTGGGACATCTCGGCGAGCACTGGCACGGGTCGGGCGACGGGCGGCCGCAGGGGCTCGTGGTGGGGTACGGGACGCCTCGGGAACGGGTCTACCCAGAGGCGCTGGAAGCGCTGGGCCAGGTACTGGAGGGCCCCTGAAGCCATGTTTCGGAGGGACCCCCAGGGCGTAATTGGGCCATAGAATCGCACACTTATTGGGCCTGCCGAGAGGTCCATCGGGCCCATAGCGTCGTAGCCATGAGGAACCGAGCAGCAACAGCCGAGGCCGCAGCCGAGGCTCCCGAGCGGACGAGGCGTGTGGTCCCGCCCGCGGGCCCGCAGCGGGTCCTGGCCCTGGCCCAGTTGAGCAACTCCGTCGGGGACGGCGCCTACTACGTCACCTCTGCCCTCTACTTCACGCATGTCATCGGACTCGCCCCCGCGCGCGTGGGACTCGGGCTCACCGTCGCGTGGGCGGTCGGCTCGGTGGCGGGCGTGCCCCTGGGCCGGCTCGCCGACCGGCGAGGGCCGCGCGGCACGGCGGTGCTGCTGGCACTGGCCACAAGCCTCGCCGTGGCGTCCTTCCTCGTCGTACGCGGTTTCGTACCGTTCGTGCTCGCGGCGTGCGCGTACGCGACCGCTCAGTCGGGACTCGCGGCCGCCCGGCAGGCACTGCTGGCCGGCCTGGTGTCCCGGGAGGAGCGGACGGGGCTGCTCGCGCACCTCCAGTCGACGCTCAACGCCGGGCTCGCGGTGGGCGCGGGGCTCGGCGGGCTCGCGCTGCACGCCGGGTCGCGTGCGGCCTACCTCGGGGCGTTCGCGCTGGACGCGGCGAGCTTCCTGCTGTGCGCGGCGGTGCTGCTGCGGCTGCCGGCCGTCGAACCGGTGCACGCGCGCGTGGGGGTCGGTCGGGGGCCCGGACAAGGCGACGTCGCTCAGGAGCCCGGACGAAGCGATGTCGCTCAGGAACCCGGGCGGGACGACGTCGGTCAGGAACCCGGGCGGGGCGGCGCGTTCGGCGTGCTGCGCGACCGCCCCTACGCCGTCGTGACACTGCTCAACACCGTGCTGCTGTTGCGGATGCCACTGCTGAGCCTGGGCATACCGCTGTGGATCGCCGAGCGGACCGAGGCTCCGACCTGGGTGGTCTCCGCGCTGTTCGTGCTCAACACCGCCGCGGTGATGCTCTTCCAGGTACGGATGGCCCGCGGGGTGACGGGCGCGGCGTCGGCCACGCGCGCGGTACGCCGTTCGGGGTTCGTGATGCTGGCCTCATGCGCGGTGTTCGCCCTGTCGGCCGGCATCTCGCCCTGGGCGGCGGTCGGCGTGCTGACGGTCGGCGCGGGGCTCCAGGTCGTCGCCGAGATGCAGCAGTCGGCGGGGTCCTGGCAGCTCTCCTTCGACCTCGCGCCGGCCGACCGCGTGGGCGAGTACCAGGGCTTCTTCGGTACGGGCGTGACGGTGGCGCGGACGCTCGGCCCGCTGGTGCTGACGGCGCTGCTCCTGGGATGGGGAACGCCGGGCTGGCTGCTCCTCGGCGGTCTGACGCTGGCGGCCTCCTGCGCGATGGGTCCCGCGGTGCGGTGGGCAACGGACAGCCGAGCCCCCGCATCGGCGGTCAAGCGGCCGGTACCGGTGAACTGACCCACACCGGGAGCGAGTCCGCGAACAGGGCCCCCGCGAGCAGCCCGCTGCTTCCGCGGGGGCTCCACGCGCGCGCGTGGAGGTCCTCGTCGAAGGCGGCCAGGGCCGCGCGGCCCGCCCCGGTGGACGTGCTGCCCGCCTCCAGGACCCCGCGGGCGCCCGCCTGGACGTGCCGCAGGCCGTGCGGTCCGGCCGTGTACAGCAACTCCGTGTCCTGGAGCGTCGACATCACGGTCAGCAGGGCGTCGAGACGCGCGTACGGCTCGGGGACACCCGCGGTGCGGGACGCGGCCAGCGTCTCCAACGCCCGGCGCACGTGCGGGAACCCGGCCCTGGCCTCGCCCCGCGCGCCGGCCGCACCGTACTTCGCGGAGACCGACGAACCGCGGGAGGGCCGTCGTGGCGCCCGCCGGTCGGAGTGTGCGGCGATCCGTTTGGCGGTCGCGGCCAGGTCCCGCCCCGTGGCCCGGGGGTCCAGGGCCGCGGCGGCGACCAGCAGACCGAGCGTCCACAGCGCTCCGCGGTGCCCACCGCCCGCGAGGGCCACCGAGTGCTCGGTGCAGCGTCCGATCGCCCCGAGCTCCGCCCGGAGTTCGGGTGTCGCCGAGCCGGTGCGGCGCGCCGCGGCCGCCATCGCCGCGAGGCCCGGTTCCAGCGCCCTGGCCGACCAGCGCAGCGAGCAGTGGTCCTCGCCGGTCACGCGGGCGCCGAGATCGCGCGGATCAGGCAGTCCTGGCTTGGGCGTCAGCGCCAGCTGCCCGGTGAGCGCGGCCACGGCCGCCTGCGCCAGCATCTCGTCCTCACGGCTGCTCATCAGCATGGCTCCTTACGAGGAGGAGGCGGAAGTGGCGGACGCGGCGGAAGAGGCCGCGGACGAGGACACGGACGCCGCCGAGGACGCCGACGCGCTCGGAGCGTCGCTGGGGGCGGCCCCACTCGGGGGCGTGCCACCGCCACCCGCGCCGGTGTTCTCAAAGGTCTTGTCGTCGGCGGTCGAGCCGTCCTCGCTCTCGGCGGGCGCTGAGCCGCCGGGGTTGGCCGTCGTGCAGCCCGAGTAGTAGCCCCAGGCGTCGCAGTGCCAGATCTCCACGGCCGCCCCGGCCACCGGGGCGCAGGACTCGGTGGTGTCCTGCACGGTGATCCGCAGCGTCAGCGGGACTCCGCTCTTGCCCTCGGTGACGCTGGACATGAGGACGCAGGTACCGCTGCCCGACGTGGCCGACCCACTCGCGGCGGCCGTCTCCGTGGCGGCCGTGCCGGTCGTCTCGTCGGCGGACGCGGCCTGGTATCCGGCGATCGCCAGCCCGCCGGCCGCGGCCGTACCGCCCGTGACCGCGATCACGCGGCGCCGCGTGATGCTCGTACCTTTGTGTGTTCCCGTCATGACAGAAAAGCTAGAGAGACCACCCGTCAGGAACATGGGTGAAGACTGTGAGCACCCTGAGAATGCCGGGAAAGCTGAAATCGGCGCGAAATCGGCGGGAGTACCGGGCGTTAGTACCGTCGGATCGGGCGGCCTGGTGCCGTCAGAAGGCCATCAGCGGCGTGCCCTCGCGCCACTTGAGCATCTTGTCGAAGCTGACCACGGCTCCGCCCCTGACGGAGCTGTTGCCGATGTGGACGTGGTCGGCGAGCTCCTGGATCAGGCACAGGCCCCTGCCGTGCTCGGCGTCGCTGTGGGAGGGCCGCAGGGGCGCACGGCTCCGCCCCGAAGGGAATCCCGGCCCCGAGTCGGTCACTTCGATCCGGCACTTCTCGCCGTCCAGATAGGCCGTGACCCGGTAGGCCTCGGTGGGTTCCCCGCGCGCCGGGTCATCCCCGTGTTGTACCGAGTCACCCCCGTGTTCGACGGCGTTGGCACAGGCCTCACTCAGCGCGACGGAGATGTCGTAGGAGATGTCCGGGTCCACCCCCGCCGACTCCATCGTGCCGATCAGCAGGCGCCGGGCGAGCGGAACACTCGCCGCCTCACGCCGAAGATGGAGGGACCACCAGATGCTCATGCGCCAGCCTCCTGGCCGCGGCTCGACATACCGTTACGTATTGCCATTGGGCGCCTGTTGTAAGCGTGCCGTTGACGTGACGCCGCCCATACGGGGGATGTGCCGACGCCATCTGCCGGTGTATGTGCGGGCGACTCGTACCAGAACGTGATCTTCCGGACCGTAGGTCATCTTGTGGAACGTACGTCATCTTGTGGACCTGCCGTATGGGGCGGGTAAGGCCAGTGCGATGATGAGCCCGCCATGACTGCCCTCCACCAGCGCGCGCGCACCGGAGGTGATCTCCGGGTCCTGAGGGCCGCGGTGTTCACCTCGGTCTGTGTCGTGCTGGCCGCGGTGAGTCACTCCATCGCCTCCTGCGCGACGGTTCCGCTGTGGTCGCTCGGCATGGGTTTCCTCGCCGTCTTCGCCGTCGCGGCGCCACTCGCCGGGCGCGAGCGCTCACTGCCGGGCATCACCGTGCTTCTCGCGACCGGCCAGACGGTGCTGCACACGCTCTTCGGACTCGGGCAGCACAGCACGACGACCACCGCGTCCGCGGGCGTGGACACCTCGCTCGTGGCCCGGGCCGCGCGCCTGGTGTGCGGCGCATCCGTCGCGGCACTCAGCCCCGCCCAGGCACAGCGGATCCTCGCCGACGCACAACTCGGCACGGGTGGTGGCGGCGGCACGAACGGCACGGGCGCGGGCACCGCTCACGCCCTGCACGAGCAGGCGGGCGCCATGTCGTCCGCCGTCGGAACACCGGCGTCGGTGCTGCCGTCACTGCCGATGCTGCCGTCACTGCCGATGCTCCTCGCTCACGTGCTCGCCGCCGTCGCCGCCGGGTGGCTGCTGCGCCGCGGGGACATCGCCCTGCGTCGCCTCCTGCGGCTCTCGGCACACGGTGTGGCGCAAGGTGTGGCAGAAGGGGCGCTCGTCTCCCTGCGCGGAGCACTGGCTCTCGTACGCGCCCTGCTGGCGGGCCTGCCCGGCGCGACCCCGGCGGTGCCGGACGCACCGCGCTCGTGGGGGTACGAGCCACCGGTCCCGTGTACGACCGCTCTTCAGCACTCGGTTGTCCGGCGGGGTCCGCCGGCCGGCGAGGCACTCGTCCTCGCCGCCTGACACGACGCACCACTTCGGACGTACCACTCCAGGGGTGCCGTCGTGCGGCACGCGCGTGTGCCCGCTCTCTCACACGCGCAACCTCCCAGTTCGTCACCGAACCAGTGCTGAAAGCGAAGTGTTTCCTGCCATGAAGGCTTCTCGTATCGCCGCGACAGGTGTCGTCGCCGCCTCCGCCGTCCTCGTACTGTCCGGTCCCGCGTTCGCACACGTCAGCGTGCAGCCCGAGGGCACGGCCGCCAAGGGCGGTTACGCGACGGTCAACTTCAAGGTGCCGAACGAGCGCGACGACGCCTCGACCACCAAGCTGGAGGTCAACTTCCCGGCTGAGCACCCGCTCGCCTCGGTGATGCCGCAGCCCGTCGACGGCTGGAAGGTCAAGGTCACCAAGTCCAAGCTCGACAAGCCGCTCGACCTGCACGGCGAGAAGATCAACGAGGCCGTCACCAAGGTGACCTGGACCGCGGACGGCAAGGGAATCCAGCCCGGCTACTTCCAGAAGTTCCCGCTCTCCGTCGGCGCGCTGCCCGAGGACACCGACGAACTGGCGTTCAAGGCGATCCAGACGTACTCCGACAACGAGGTCGTGCGCTGGATCGAGACCCAGAAGGACGGCGAGGAGGAGCCCGAGACGCCGGCTCCGGTGCTGGCGCTGTCGGCCGCCACCGACGATCACCACGGCTCCGCCGCCTCCGACGACGCCTCCGAGGAGAGCGGCGACGCGAAGGCCGCCGCCAACGCCTCGCCCACCGAGGCCGCCTCCGCCGACAGCAGCGACACCACGGCCCGCGTGCTCGGCGTCGTGGGCATCGTCGTCGGCGTGGCGGGCGTGGCGTTCGGCGTTCTCGCCGGCCGTCGGCGTACCAACGCGTAAGTCCAGTCCGACCGACCCAACGTCGGACGCCCCACCGTGATCCCCGGCCGATCGTTCCCCGGCCGGGGATCCGGGCCCGTGCCTCGGCAATCGGGAGCGGCGTCCCCGGGAGAATGCACTATGCGCAAGAAGACGTACCCCGTGGCGGCTCTGTTCGCCGCGGCCGCTCTGACCCTTTCCGCCTGTGGCAGTGGTGAAAGCGACAGTGGCAACGCTGTCTCCGAGGTGTCCGCCGAGGCCGGCTCGGAGAAGGCCGCCACGGTCCTCGACAAACCGTTCGAGAAGCCGGACATCGTCCTCACCGACACACACGGCAAGAAGTACGACCTCCGCGAGGCGACCAAGGGCAAGCCGACGCTGATCTACTTCGGCTACACCAACTGCCCCGACGTCTGCCCGCTGACGATGAACAACATCGCCGTCGCCAAGAAGCAGCTGGCCCAGGACAAGCAGTTGTCCCAGGCCGAGAAGGACTCGCTCCGCATCGTGTTCGTCACCACCGACCCGGAACGCGACACCTCCGCCGCGCTCGGCAAGTGGCTCAAGGGTATCGACCCGGACGTCGTCGGCCTGACCGGCTCTTTCGACACGGTCCAGGCGGGCGCCCGGACGCTCGGCATCTCCATCGAGGCGCCGACCAAGGGCAAGGACGGCAAGGTCACCTCCATGCACGGCACGCAGGTCATCGCCTTCTCGCCGAAGACCGACGGCGGTTACGTGCTGTACGGCGAGGACGCCACCGTCGACGACTACACCAAGGACCTCCCCGAGCTGATCAAGGGAGAGAAGCCGTGACGCGCCGTACGGCGACGGGTCGTACAGCAACGCGCCGTACGGCGTCGGCCGCTGCCCTCGTCATGGCCGCCGCGCTGGCCCTGGCGGGCTGCGGAGACTCGGACTCCGACGAGTCGGGGGGCGAACTGTCGGTGGACTCCGCCTACATGCCGCAGCCGGTCTCGGACTCCATGGCGGCCGGCTTCCTGGTCATCGCCAACGACAGCGGCGCCGGCGACAAGCTGTCCTCCGTCACCAGCGACCTCGCCGGTGAGGTCACCCTCCACACGACCGCCGGGCAGGCGATGGAGCAGGTGAAGGACCTCGACATCCCCGCCCACGGCAAGCTCGTCCTGAAGAGCGGTGGCGACCACCTCATGTTCGAGAAGCTGAAGCGCAAGCCGAAGGAGGGCGACACGGTGTCCCTGGAGCTGCGCTTCACGAAGTCCGAGCCGATCAAGGTCGAGATGCCGGTGAAGTCCGCCACCTACCAGCCGTCGACGGCGACCAAATCGTCCTCGCGGTCGTCTACCCGGTCGACACCTACGCAGCCGACGTCCGCACAGTCGACGTCCGCACGACCGACGTCTTCACAGGCGTTCTCTTCGCTCTCGTCCTCACAGCAGTTCACGTACCCGTCCACGACATCGCACCACTGAGGGAGGGACCACCGTTGAGTCAGACCATCGCTCCCCGTGTCCGGACGCTGCTGTTGCTGCTCCTCGCCGTCACCGGCGCGCTCCTCGCCGGGGCCGCGCCCGTCTCCGCGCACGCCGCACTGACCAGGAGCGACCCCCAGCAGGGAGCGGTGGTCGACGAGGCGCCCACCCAGGTGTCGCTCACCTTCTCCGAGCAGGTCGCGATGTCCGACGGCTCGGTACGCGTGCTCGACCCCAAGGGCGAGCGTGTCGACACCGGCAAGACGTCCGGGCAGGGCGGCAACTCGTACGCCGTGAAGCTGCATTCCGGCCTGCCCGACGGCACGTTCACCGTCACCTACCAAGTGGTGTCGGCGGACAGCCACCCCGTCGCCGGCGCCTTCACCTTCTCCATCGGGGCGCCCTCGAAGACCTCCGTGGCCGTGTCCGACCAGGAAGCCGGCGGCGGGGTCGTGGGCGGGCTCTACGGATTCGCCCGCTATGTGTCGTACGCGGGATTCATCCTTCTCGTCGGCGGTTCGGCCTTCGTGCTGGCCTGCTGGCAGCGTGGCACCGGCGAGCGGGCGGTGCAGCGGCTCGTGGTCACGGGATGGCTCGCCCTGACCGGGGCCACGCTCGCCATGCTGCTGCTGCGCGGCTCGTACACCGGCTCGGGGAAGGCCGGGGACATCTTCGACCTGAGCCTGCTCAGCCAGGTGCTGCAGACCAAGACGGGCGCCGCCCTCGTGTCGCGGCTGCTGCTGCTCGCAGCGGCCGCGCTGTTCGTCGCCGTGCTCTTCGGAGCGTACGAGAAGCGTGAGGACGACGAGGAGAAGGGCGATCTGACCTTCGGGCTCGCCATCGGCGGGTTTGTCGTGGCGGCCGGTCTCGCCGCGACGTGGGCGATGGCCGAGCACGCCTCGGCCGGCCTTCAGACGGGTATCGCGATGCCCGCCGACATCCTGCACCTGCTCGCCGTCGCGACCTGGCTCGGCGGATTGTCGACGCTGCTGGTGGCGCTCTACCGCGCGCCGTCGATCGAACCGTCCGCCGTACGCCGCTTCTCCCGCGTCGCGTTCGGCAGTGTGGCCGTGCTGATCGTGACCGGTGTCTACCAGTCGTGGCGGCAGGTCGGCTCATGGTCCGCCCTGACTGGGACGTGGTACGGACAGCTGCTGCTGATCAAGGTCGGCCTGGTGGTCGTCCTCGTCGGTATCGCGTGGATCTCACGGCGCTGGACCGACCGGCTGGCGCAGCCGCCCGCCAAGGAGCTGGTGAAGGCCTCGGTCGGTGCCTCGGCCTCGAAGGGGGCGAAGGACTCGCAGGCGCCGAAGGGTTCGCAGGCGCCGAAGGGGCGTACGGACAAGAAGGAAATCGCCTCTGCGGGCACCGGTGACGGCAAGCGAGCCACTCAGCTGGCGCGGCAGCGGGCCGCGGTGGCCACGGCGAGCGAGAAGCGCCTTCGGGACGCCGACCCGCTCCGCTCGGGCCTTCGCCGCTCGGTGCTCGCCGAGGCGGGCGTAGCGGTCGTCCTGCTGGCCGTCACCACCGTGCTCACGTCCACCGAACCCGGACGCACGGAGGAGGAGTCCAAGGCGGCCACCGCCACCACCTCGGAGCAGACCGGTGAGGCGCTGTCGCTGGACATCCCGTTCGACACGGGGAGCGAGGACGGCAAGGGCATAGCCCGCGTCGAGCTGGACCCGGCCCGCGTCGGCGGCAACGACATGCACGTCTACGTGGAGCGGCCGAACGGCAAGGCCTTCGACATTCCCGAGGTCAAGGTCGCCTTCACCCTGAAGGCGAATGACATCGGGCCGCTGCCCGTGGTCCCCGACCGCATCGCCACCGGACACTGGACGGCGAGCGGGGTGCAGATCCCGATGGCAGGCAGCTGGCAGATCGCGGTGACCGTACGGACATCCGACATCGACCAGGTGACCGTGGACAAGAACGCGCAGATCGGCTGAACGACACCATGGCTGAACAGTCCACCCCGAAGACCCCCTCTTCGAAGGCCTCCACGTCGAAGACCACCCCTTCGAAGACCTCCCCTTCGAAGGCCTCCCCTCCGGACGTCTCTCAAGAAGGGGCGTCCCCCAAGAAGGCTGTCTCAGGTTCCGAGAGTGCCCGTTCCGAAAAGGGCCCTCCAGGGGAGGCCGATTCCCCGGAGTCCCGGCAGCCCTCCTCCAGGGGCGCCGTCTCGCGGCGGCGCCTGCTCGGCACCGCCGGTGCCACGGGCCTCGCGCTCGGTGCGGCGGGCGGAGCCGCCGGGTACGCCTCCGCGCCCTCCGCCGACCGGACCGCGCTCCTCAACTCGGTGGGCGCGGACGAGGTGATGTTTCACGGGAAACATCAGCCGGGCATCACGACCGCCCTGCAGGCCCGCGGCCACCTCGTCGCCTTCGACCTGGCGACGGGCGCGGGCCGCCGGGAGGCGGCCGCCCTGCTGCGACGCTGGTCGACGACCGCCCAGCGGCTGATGGCTGGCGAGGCGGCCGAGAGCGGCGACACGGACGTGGCGCGCGACGCCGGGCCCTCGTCCCTCACGATCACCTTCGGCTTCGGCCACAGCTTCTTCGCCCGTACGGGACTGGAGAAGCAGCGCCCGATCGCCCTCGACCCGCTGCCCGACTTCTCCTCGGACCACCTCGACAAAGCCCGCAGCAACGGCGACCTGTGGGTCCAGATCGGTGCGAACGACTCCCTCGTCGCCTTCCACGCCCTGCGCGCGATCCAGCAGGACGCGGGCCGCGCGGCCACGGTGCGCTGGCAGATGAACGGCTTCAACCGTTCGCCCGGCGCCACCACCCGGCCGATGACGACCCGCAATCTGATGGGGCAGATCGACGGCACCCGTAATCCGAAACCGTCGGAGCCCGACTTCGACCGGCGGATCCTCGTACCCGACGCGGGCGACCCGCCCTGGATGGCGGGCGGCTCGTACGCCGTCGTACGCCGTATCCGGATGCTCCTCGACGACTGGGAGAAGCTCTCGGTCAAGGACCAGGAGGACGTGATCGGGCGCCGGAAGTCCGATGGGGCGGCGCTTTCCGGCGGTACCGAGACGACCGCGATGGACCTGGAGAAAACCGGCGGCGACGGCAAGCTGGTGGTCCCCATCAACGCACACGCCCGTATCGCCCGGCCCGACGAGAACGGTGGCGCGGCGATGCTCCGCCGGCCCTTCTCCTTCCACGACGGCATCGACGCGGACGGCGTGCCGGACGCCGGCCTGCTCTTCGTCTGCTGGCAGGCCGACCCGTTGCGCGGCTTCGTCCCGGTGCAGCGCAAGCTCGACCGCGGGGACGCGCTGTCCACCTTTGTCCGGCACGAGTCGAGCGGGCTGTTCGCGGTGCCGGGCGGAGCGGCGAAGGGGGAGTACGTGGGGCAGAAGCTGCTGGAGGGGTGAGTTCAGCTCGCCGAGGCGTAGTGCCAGAAGCGTGAGCCGGGTTCTGCAAGGCCCATTAGGGTGAGGCCATGCCAGCCAGCTACGCGTATCTCGGCCCCGAGGGCACCTTCACCGAAGTGGCCCTGCGGACTCTTCCGGAGTCGGCCACCCGGCAGCTCATCCCGATGGTGTCCGTCCCCGCGGCGCTGGACGCCGTCCGGGCCGGCGAGGCCGAGGCCGCGTTCGTGCCGATCGAGAACTCGGTGGAGGGCGGCATCACCACCACGATCGACCAACTGGCCGTCGGCGAACCGCTGATGATCTACCGCGAAGTGCTCCTCTCGATCACCTTCGCACTGTTGGTCCGCCCCGGCACGAAGCTCTCCGAGATCAAGACGGTCTCCGCCCACCCGGCCGCCCAGCCGCAGGTGCGCAACTGGATGAGGGCGAACCTCCCCGATGTCATCTGGGAGTCGGCGGCCTCCAACGCGGACGGCGCCCGCCTGGTGCAGGAGGGGCGCTACGACGCGGCCTTCGCGGGCGAGTTCGCGGCGGCGCGGTACGGCCTGGAGGCCCTGGAGACCGAGATCCACGACGCGGAGAACGCACAGACCCGGTTCGTCCTGGTGGGCAGGCCCGCCCGGCCCGCGGCGCCCACCGGCGCGGACAAGACGTCCGTGGTCATCTGGCAGCGCGACGACCACCCGGGTGCCCTGCTCGAACTGCTCCAGGAGTTCGCCGTCCGCGGCGTCAACCTGATGCTGCTCCAGTCCCGGCCGACCGGCGAGGGCATCGGCAACTACTGCTTCGCCATCGACGCGGAGGGGCACATCTCGGACCGCCGGGTGGCCGAGGCACTGATGGGACTCAAGCGGGTCTGCCCACAGGTGCGGTTCCTCGGGTCCTATCCGCAGGCCGACGTCGACCCCAAGGACATGCACGCACTGCGGGCCGGTACGTCGGACGGTGACTTCGCGGCGGCCTCGGACTGGCTGGCCCGCTGCCAGGACGGCCGTTTCTAGTCGGTTTCTAGTCGGTCCTGTCCTGTCGGCTCCGGGCCCAGTCGGTCCGTCCAGTCCAGTCGGTCCAGTCGGTCCTACCTGCAGATTTTCTCCATCCACAGAGTTATCCACAGGCTGGCTTCTCGACCTGGGGACAAGTCGACAACGAATCGTGACTCAGTCGACAAATCGGCCTACAACCCACAACTGCGTCCACAGCCCCGCAGGTCACCCTTCGTCCACCCGTTTTCCCTGACCAATCCCTTAGAGGGAACCATTTCCACCCGAACGTGGGTGTAGGGAGGGTTTGCGTCGGGAATTCCTCGTCCAGGATGCGGCTTTCGGAACGATCACTTCCGGTGTCCACAGATCTTTCGCACAGCCTGTGGATAACTTTTCCGGATCGCGGACTCCTGTGGACAACCCTCACCCCAAGTCCCTTGTTCCGCAGGGAAGTCGAGTCAACCGACACACCCCACCCGCCCCGTTCCAGGGAGTTGGACTCTTTCTGTTGACGTAATTCAAGTAAGCCGAGAATTCCCCCAAAACATGACAGAAGTTACAGATCGGAATACCGGGTCGTGTCCCGGAACCCAGCACCGGTAGCCTTGCGGGGTGATTGACCTTCGCCTGCTCCGTGAGGACCCCGACCGTGTTCGCGCTTCCCAGCGCGCCCGTGGAGAGGACGTCGCGCTCGTCGACGCCCTCCTCTCCGCCGACGAGCGGCGCAGGTCGTCCGGCGTCCGCTTCGACGAGCTGCGCTCCGAGCAGAGGGCGCTCGGCAAGCTCATTCCCAAGGCCTCGGGTGACGAGAAGGCCGAGCTGCTCCAGAAGGCCGGCCGGCTCTCAGCCGACGTCAAGGCGGCCGACGCCGAGCAGCACGAGGCGGACGAGGAGACCAAGCGCCTCCTCAAGCAGCTCGGCAACCTCGTGCACCCCGACGTCCCCGTCGGCGGCGAGGAGGACTTCGTCGTCCTGGAGACGCACGGCGCGATCCGCGACTTCGGCGCCGAGGGCTTCGAGCCCAAGGACCACCTGGAGCTCGGCGAGGCGCTGGGCGCCATCGACGTCGAGCGCGGGGCCAAGGTGTCCGGCTCGCGCTTCTACTACCTGACGGGGGTCGGCGCGCTTCTGGAGCTCGCGCTCGTCAACGCGGCGATCGCGCAGGCGACGGAGGCCGGCTTCATCCCGATGCTGACCCCGGCGCTGGTCCGCCCGCGCGCCATGGAGGGCACCGGCTTCCTCGGCCAGGCCGCGGAGAACGTGTACCACCTGGAGAAGGACGACTACTACCTGGTCGGTACCTCCGAGGTCCCGCTCGCGGCGTACCACATGGACGAGATCCTCGACGCCGACAAGCTGCCGCTGCGCTACGCGGGCTTCTCGCCGTGCTTCCGCCGCGAGGCCGGCACGTACGGCAAGGACACCCGGGGCATCTTCCGCGTGCACCAGTTCGACAAGGTCGAGATGTTCTCGTACGTCAATCCCGAGGACGCGGAGAACGAGCACCAGCGGCTCCTGCAGTGGGAGAAGCAGTGGCTGACCGGCCTCGGTCTGCCCTTCCAGGTCATCGACGTGGCGTCGGGCGACCTGGGCTCGTCCGCCTCGCGCAAGTTCGACTGCGAGGCCTGGATCCCGACCCAGGGCAAATACCGCGAGCTGACCTCCGCCTCAAACTGCGACGGCTTCCAGGCCCGCCGTCTGTCGGTACGCATGCGGGACGGCAAGAAGGTGCAGCCGCTCGCGACGCTGAACGGCACGCTGTGCGCCGTCCCGCGCACGATCGTGGCGATCCTGGAGAACCACCAGCTGGCCGACGGCTCCGTACGGGTGCCCGAAGTGCTGCGCCCGTACCTGGGCGGCCGTGAGGTACTGGAGCCGATCGCCAAGTGACCGGCACCACTGGGCCGGCCGGGTCGGCCGGAGCGTTCCCCTACAAGCTCGTCGCGACAGATCTCGACGGAACGTTGCTGCGTTCCGACGGCACGGTCTCGGAGCGCACGCGTGAGGCACTCGCCGCGGCCACCGTGGCGGGTGCCGCGCACCTCGTCGTCACCGGCCGAGCGGTTCCCTGGACCCGGTACATCCTCGACGACCTCGGGTACGAGGGACTCGCGGTGTGTGGTCAGGGCGCACAGCTGTACGACGCCGGAGCGCACCGTCTGCTCACATCGGTGACCCTCGACCGGCAGATGGCGGGGCTCGCGCTCGCCAAGATCGAGGCGGAGGCCGGTCCGCTGGCCCTCGCCGCGAGCCGCGACGGCATCGACGGTGACGTCCTGGTCGGTCCCGGCTATCGGGTGCAGGGCCAGCTGCAGGCCGTCCCGATCAGCGACGTGGCCGAGCTCTGGGCCGAGCCCCTGACCAAGATGTACATCCAGCACCCCCGCCTCACCGACGACGAACTGACGTCCGCGGCGCGGGCGGCGGCCGGCAGCCTGGTGAGCATCGTGATGGCGGGCGAGGGCATCGTGGAGATCCTGCCCCTGGGTCTGTCGAAGGCCACGGGGCTCTCACTGGCGGCCCGTCGCCTGGGTGTGAAGGCCGCCGACACGATCGCCTTCGGCGACATGCCGAACGACATACCGATGTTCGCGTGGTCGGCACGCGGCGTGGCGATGGCCAACGCCCACGAGGAACTCAAGGCCGTGGCGGACGAGATGACCCTGTCCAACGACGAGGACGGCATCGCGGTGGTCCTGGAGAATTTGCTGGGCTAGCGGTCTCTTCGGATACCGCTGCTGGGCTGCTGCTGGCGCACAACGGGCGGGTGCGTGGGAAGGTTTCCGCCGCGAAGCGGCACTTGAAAGCCCGCCGAGTCAAAGCGACAGCGTCTGGTGGAGGATGCGCGGATCGAACGCGCGCGGGCTCAAGAACCCGACCACGGCTTAGCAAGCCGGCGCCTTACCGCTCGGCCAATCCTCCGGGTGGGCGGCCCGCGCCAAGGTGCGCGCTCGAAGCGGCCGCCCCGGGCAGCTCCCCGTACGGGGCGGACTCGACGGAGGTGACTACTCCGGAGCCCGCACGCTGCCCTGCTGGGAGTTCGACGAACTGCTACTGACAGGCATCGTCGCACTCCTCTCCCGGACTGTGGCGCCGGAGGAACCCGGCGGCTTGGACATAACCACTGTGCCCGTAAGCCGAGTTGCACGCCACCGAATTAATCACCGGCCGAGCGCGCCGCCCGGTGGGCCGACCGGCGAGGCCGCCCGAGGCAGCTACCGGCGCCGCCACCTACGTCGCCGCACCTTGCTGAAGAACCACCCCGCGGGCGGCTCGTCGGAGCGCCAGGGCTGCGGATCGGGGCCGCCTTCGCGCCAGCGGGCCGCGAGCATACGGGCGCGAGCGGACGGCTCGGCCGTATCGGCGGACCGTATGAAGTCCTCGTCGAGGACGAGTTCGTCCCAGACCCCCTCGTCGGCCTCCCCCTGACCTTCGCCCGGGCCCTGTCCCTCGCTCCGTGGTGCCTGCGCTGCCATCCTCGTTCCTCCTCGTCGCATCCCCTCGGGCAAGTGTGCCGGTACCCGCGTAAAACCGACTTCAAGATCACAAACAGATGCGGCTCCACGCACGCGTGGAGCCGCATCGACTGTCCGGGGCCTGAAAGTGTCCGGGGCCTGGAAGGGCTACTCCTCGCCGGCCAGCGTCAGCGTCCGCAGTTTCTGACCGGCGAACCAGGTGGCGGCGACGGTCACCACGACCAGCAGGACCGTGCCGGTGGTGAGGCTCACGTCCGAGGTGACGAGATCACCGCCGGACACCTTTTGGGCCACGGCGAGCGACCACTGCTGGACGCTGAGCGTCTTCGCCCCGGAGACCAGCGTCCCGAAGAGCGCCTCCCACACGAGGGCGTAGACGAGCCCGAAGACCACCGCGTGCCGCGTGATGGTGCCGAGCAGCAGGAAGAGCGCGGCGTACGCGATGGAGGCGACCAGCGCGGCCACCGTGTAGGCGACGGCGACCTGCTGGCCGTTGCCGTTGAGGATCAGCCCGGCGAGGAACGTCGGGACCGCCGAGAAGACCATGGTGACGGCGACGGCGACGATCAGCTTGGTGAAGATGATCGTGGGGCGCTTGACCGGCTTGGCGAGCAGGTAGACGACCGAGCCGTCGTCGATTTCGGGGCCGATCGCGCCGGTGCCCGCGATGACGCCGATGATGGGCACCATCGTGGCGAGCGCGAACCCGCCGAGAAGGTCTGCGGCCACCTGGTCGTCGGCGCCCGTGAAGCTTCGTACGGCCACGGAGATGACGATCAGCAGGACGGGCAGGGCGCCCAGGATGAGGGCCCTGCGGCGGCCGAGAAGGCCGCGGTAGGTGAGCCGGGCGACTGTGGGGTCGTACATCTTTCGGCCTCCTACGCCGCGACGAGATACGAGAAGACGGACTCGAGGGACTCGTCGGACGGCGAGACCGTGAGCAGCCGGATGCCGTGGTCGCGGGCCACCCGCGGCAGCAGTGCCGTGAAGCGGGGGAAGTCGACGGCCTGGATGCGCAGCGCGCCCTCCTGGAGGTCCACCTCGATGCCGGACGTCGACGGGTCGGCGATGAGCGCGGCCGCGAGCGCGCGGTCGTCGCTGGAACGGACCAGATAGCGGTGCGGGCGGTCGATCATCAGGCGGCGGATCCGGCGGAAGTCACCGCTCGCCGCGTGCCGTCCGGCGACGATCACCTCGATGTGCGAGGCGAGTTGCTCGACCTCCTCAAGAATGTGCGAGGAGAAGAGGACCGTACGGCCCTCGTCGCCCATGCGCCGCAGCAGGTCCATCAGCTGCATGCGCTGGCGCGGGTCCATGCCGTTGAAGGGCTCGTCGAGCAGCAGCAGCGACGGGTTGTGGACGAGCGCCGAGGCCATCTTCACGCGCTGACGCATGCCCTTGGAGTACGTCGAGATCTTCCGGTCCTGCGCGTACTCCATCTCGACCGTGGCGAGGGCCCGATGGGCGGCCTTGTCGCCGAGGCCGTGCAATTCGGCGTTAGCGACGACGAATTCGAGGCCCGTGAGGAAGTCGTACATCGCCTCGCGCTCGGGGACGATGCCGATCTGCTTGTAGATCTCTTCATTGCGCCAGGTCGGCCTGCCGTCGAGGGTGACGGAGCCGGTGGAAGGGGCCAGGAAGCCGCCCATCATGTTGATGAGGGTGGACTTCCCGGCACCGTTCGGGCCGAGCAGGCCGGTGACGCCCGGACCGATGGTCATGGTGATGTCGTTGACGGCCACCACGTTGCCGAACCAGCGTGATACGTGGTCGATGGTGAGGGTGCTCATGGGCGCGGCCCGTTCCTTGGAAGGGTGGTGGCGGACGACGGGCGGGCGGTCACAGGCCGACCTTTCGGTAGCGGCGCACCAGGAGGCCGTAGCAGCCCGCGACGAGTCCCAGGACGACGAGCAGGTAGACGACGCCCTGTCCGCTCGATGGACCGTCACCGCCGGGGAAGGCGGACGTGGCGCCGAGGAACGCGGTCTGGACCCCGTCGATCAGCGTGATGGGCGAGAAGAGCCCGAGCCAGGCGATCGCATCGGTGCTGGACTGGTCGTAGGCGATGGCCTGGACGGTGGACACCGCTCCGTAGGAGATGGTCAGCACGGCGATGACGGCGGCGATACCGAAGCCGCGGCGCGGGGTGACCGCCGAGATGACCAGGCCGATGCCGGCGAAGAGCAGGGAAAGCAGTGCCACGGAGACGAGCCCTTGTCCGAAGCCCTTGGTCTGGTCCCAGAAGTCGAGCTTGGCCAGCAGCGCTCCCACGTACAGCACGAGCAGCGGCGCCGCGGTGAGCATGAACAGCGCCGACGCCAGCGCCGCGTACTTGGCGCGTACGTAGTCGCCGGTCTCGATGGGGCGCGAGAAGTACAGCGGGACGGTCTTGAAGCGCAGGTCGCGGGAGACGGACTGCGGTCCCTGGGAGGCGACGTACAGGCCGATGACGGCCTGCATGATGACCGCGTAGCGCGTGTAGTCGACGGGCAGGTCCTTCGCCTTGGTGGCGACGGCGACCGCGACCATGATCAGTGCGGGGACGCACATCACCACGAAGAGCAGCATCGGCAGCACTTTGGACTTCACCGAACGGCCGAGGCCGTACGAGCCGCGCAGGGACATCGAGTAGAGCGAGCGGCGGGCGTACGCGCGTCCCAGGCGCGAGCCGTCGTAGTTGCGGTAGCCGATGTTGTGGATCTGGGTCTGCTCGCCCGCGCGAGCCGGGGCCTGGGCCGAGGCCTGTGCCTGGGGCTGCTCAACCGCCATGGCCGACCGCCTCCTTCCGCTGTTCGTCGCCGCTCTTCAGGGCCTGTTCGTCGGCGTCCGTGAAGACCTCCGCGATGTGGTGCCTGCGCTGCTCCATGCGCACCAGGCCGAGGCCCAGGTCGGCGACGACGTCCCGTACGAGGTCGTACGTCTCCTCGCCCTGCGCGGTGAACAGGAGAATGTGGCCCGCGCCCGGCAGGCCACTGCCGTCGTGGGTCTCGATCCCGCGTGCGTGCAGCACGTCGCGCAGTGCGCCGGTGCCGTCCGGATGTTCGTCCGTGTCGGTGACCTCGACCGCGAGGATCGCCGTGCGCTGGGTGAAGTCCGTGGTGGAGCTGGACCTCAGGAGCTTGCCGCCGTCGATGACGACGACGTGGTCACAGGTGCGCTCCAGCTCACCGAGCAGGTGCGAGGTGACCAGGACGGAGATGCCGAAGTCGGTGTGGATACGACGGATCAGTCCGAGCATCTCGTCGCGCCCGACCGGGTCGAGGCCGTTCGTCGGCTCGTCGAGGAAGACCAGCTGTGGGTCGTGGACCAGCGCCTGGGCGAGCTTCACTCGCTGCTTCATACCCGTCGAGTAGCCGCCGATGGGGCGGTACCGCTCCTCGTAGAGGCCGACGTGGCGCAGCGTGTCCGCGGTGCGCTCGCGGGCCGCCGCCGGGGGCAGGCCGGACATCCGCGCCATATGGACGACGAACTCGGTGGCCGAGACGTCGGGCGGCAGACAGTCGTGCTCGGGCATGTATCCGACGCGCTCACGGATGTCGCCGCCCTTGGTGGCGACATCGAGTCCGAGTACCGCAGCGCGGCCCTCGGTGGCGGGGGACAGACCCAGCAGGATCTTGATCAGTGTGGACTTGCCGGCTCCGTTGGCTCCGACGAGTCCGGTCACACCGGGTCCGACGTCCACGGATAGCCGGTCAAGAGCGGTCACCCTCGGGAACCGCTTGCTCAGGCTTTCGGTCGCGATCACAGTCACAATTCGAAGGTAGTGGCACAGGCCACATCAGTCGTCAGACCTGGGAGCTGTATCGCCGTCCCTCTCCAGTCGTACGGGCCCGTAAGGGTCCGCCTCAGGTCGAACAACCGGCCGGGGCCGCTCTGCATGCAGCGGCCGTCCGACCTGGCCCGGGTTGTCCACATCGACGCGGTTTTCCACAGGCCGCACGTCCACCTATTGACGCAGCCGCCAACAATTGTCACATTCATCAGTGTCAAGTTGCGGGCGCGTACGGGGATACGGGAGCTGTCTGCGTACGGCCGTCGGCTGCGTACGGCCGCCGGCCGGGACGGACGGTGGCATGACCTCGGCAGCGGCTCCGCCGGGCGAACTCACCGCGGATCCCGTCGGGAGCAGAGCGCGTTCTGACGGGACGACGATCTGCCATGGAGGTTCCTCCCGCGCGAGCACGTTCGAGCTGCTTTCGAGCTGCGAGCGTGGGGGATTGCGACGCTGAGCGGAGGACAAGTGGCTCTTCAGGGTGCGCGCGAGCGCTGGGTGCGTACGGGCGGAGTCGAGCTGTGTGTCGCCGAGTGGGGCGATCCCGCACAGCCCACGGTGGTGCTCGTGCACGGCTATCCGGACTCCAAGGAGGTGTGGTCCGAGGTCGCCGGGCGCCTGACGGAGCGCTTCCATGTCGTGCTGTACGACGTGCGCGGCCACGGCAGGTCCACCGCGCCCCGGCCCCTGCGCGGCGGGTTCACCCTGGAGAAGCTGACGGACGACTTCCTGGCGGTCGTGGACGCGGTCAGCCCGGACCGGCCGGTGCACCTGGTGGGCCACGACTGGGGCTCGGTGCAGGCATGGGAGTTCACCACGGTCGAACGCACGGAGGGGCGGATCGCCTCCTTCACGTCGATGTCCGGTCCTTCCCTCGACCACTTCGGTCACTGGATCAAGAAGCGCGTGTCCCGCCCGACGCCCCGCAGGGTCGGTCAACTGCTCGGCCAGGGCGCCAAGTCCTGGTACGTGTACCTGCTGCACACCCCCGTCCTGCCTGAACTCGCCTGGCGCGGCCCCCTCGGCAAGCAGTGGCCGAAGATCCTGCGCCGGCTCGAGAAGGTCCCCGCGGGCGACTATCCGACCCCGTCACTGCCCACGGACGCGGCTCACGGCGCCTGGCTGTACCGCGACAACGTCCGTGCCCGTCTGCGTAAGCCCCGTACCGACGCGTACGCGCACGCGCCCGTGCAGCTCATCACGCCTCTGGGGGACACGTTCCTGTCGGAGAGGCTCTATGACGAACTGGAGTCGTGGGCACCGCGACTGGTGCGCCGCACTCTCGCGGCGAAACACTGGATTCCGCGCACCCGGCCCGACCAGTTGGCCGCCTGGATCACCGAGTTCGTGACGTCGACCGAGTCCGCGACCCCGGCCGAGGGCGGGCGGCCCGCACCGGCAGTGCGCGCCCCGCACGCCGAACGCTTCGGTGGGCAGCTCGTCCTGGTCACCGGCGCCGGCAGCGGCATCGGACGGGCCACCGCGTTCGCGTTCGCCGAGGCGGGCGCGCGCGTGGTGGCCGTCGACCGGGACGCGGAGAGCGCGGCGCGCACCGCGAAGCTGTGCCTGCACGTCGGCGCCCGTGCGGCCTGGGCCGAGACGGTCGATGTCTCGGACGAGCAGGCCATGGAGCAGCTCGCCGCCAAGGTCGCCGTCGAGTACGGAGTCGTCGACGTCCTGGTGAACAACGCCGGGATCGGGCTGTCCGGCTCCTTCTTCGACACCACTGTGGAGGACTGGCGGAGGGTCCTCGACGTCAATCTGTGGGGTGTGATCCACGGCTGCCGGCTCTTCGGGAAGCAGATGGCCGAGCGCGGGCAGGGCGGCCACATCGTCAACACCGCATCGGCGGCCGCGTACCTGCCGTCGAAGGCGCTGCCCGCCTACAGCACCTCCAAGGCGGCGGTGCTGATGCTCAGCGAGTGTCTGCGGGCCGAGTTGGCGGGCCAGGGCATCGGGGTCTCGGCGATCTGCCCCGGATTCGTCAACACCGCCATCACCTCGACCGCCCGCTTCACAGGAGTCGACGCCGACGAGGAGAAACGGCGCCGGAAGAGGTCCGCGCGGTTGTACGGGCTGCGCAACTACCCGCCGGAGAAGGTCGCCGAGGCCGTTCTGCGGGCGATCGTCCGCAATCAGGCCGTGGTGCCCGTGACGGTGGAGGCGCGCGGCGGCCGTCTCATGTCCCGTTTCGCACCCAGGGCGCTGCGCGCGCTCGCACGGATGGATCCACCGCTGTGACAGAGCACCACACCATCACACCCGGCGGTTCTCCCACGGCTGCAAGCAGGCCTCGCTCCACCGCATACCGGACGAACCGACCGCGACATGCGGCATCGATGTACGGCGGCGGGGCGATCGGCAGTGCGGCGATCGCGTAGCGACAGAAACTCGGAAGGGCATCGGAAGGGCAGGGGCCATGATCGACGAGCCGGCCGGCGCCGCGTACCGGATCGAGGACCTGGCGCAGCACAGTGGCGCCACGGTCCGGACCATCCGCGCCTATCAGGACCGCAAGCTGCTCCCACGCCCCGAGCGGCGCGGCCGTGCCAACGTCTATTCGGACACGCATCTGGCCCGGCTGCGGCAGATCGCGGACCTGCTGGACCGTGGCTACACACTCGCCTCCATCAAGGAACTCCTGGATGCCTGGGACGCGGGGCGCGGTCTCGGAGGTGTGCTCGGTCTGGTCGCCGAGGTCGACGGGCCGTGGACGGACGAGGAGGCGGTCCGTATCTCGCGGGCCGAGCTCGACGAACGGCTCGGCGGCGACCCGGACGACGCGGCGGTGGCCGACGCCGTCGAGCTCGGAGTGCTCGAACGGATTCCGGGACAGGAAGGCACCTTCCTCGTACCGAGCCCCCAGGAACTCGCCGTGGCCGCCGAGTTGTATGAGGCCGGCGTGCCGCTGTCCGCGATCTCCGGCCATCTACGGGAGTTGAGGGGGCAGGTCGAGCACATCGCCGCGCGCTTCCTGGAGTTCACGGCCGAACACGTCTTCGCCCGCTATCTGGGCGGACATCCGCCGACCGAGACCGACGCCGCCGAGGCTGCAGCGCTTGTACGACGACTGCGGCCACTCGCACGACAGACGGTGGACGCCGAACTCGCGCGGGCCATGCGCTTGTTCGCCTACCGGCAGCTACGCCGGCACCTTGGTGCGGAGCAACCCGGGCCGGCCATGAAAGTGACGCGTGATGTGGCGGTCCCGGCAGCGACAATGGACGTTGTGGAAAGGCTGGTCGGCGCGGAACACGCTGCCGAGTTCATCGCTCTGTCAGCCGAACGCGAGGTCCGCGCCCGGGCCTTGGACGGGTTGGCCACTAAAGGCTTACAGGTAGCCAAAGTTGACGAACCACCCTGAAAAGACAGGGAGTTGTCCACAGATTCCACAACTAGCCCTGTGGATAACGCATTTGGCTGTGGATCAAACCTCCGAGGCAAAATAAAATGCGTGATCAGCGTCTCCCCAGGCACCCTGACAGGATGAACGAAAGTGACTTTCACGGAAGGGCCCTGACCAGAAGTGGCCGCGCCGAAAGCGACCTCGCCGAAGGCGGTGTGGACGAGAGACGCACCATGAAGGTGTCGAAATACCTCTCGAAGCATCTACGGCACCAGCCCGACCGGATCGGGCTCACGCTCGACGAGGGCGGCTGGGTCGAGATCAGCACGTTGATGGCCGCGGCGGCAGCGCACGGCTTCCGGTTCACCCGGGGCGAGCTCGACCACGTGGTGGCCAACAACGACAAGCGTCGCTTCGCGATCGAGGGCACCCGGATCCGGGCCAGCCAGGGCCACTCCGTGGAGGTCGACCTGGGGCTGCCGACGGCGACCCCGCCCGCGTACCTCTACCACGGCACCGTCGACCGCAGTCTGGACGCGATCCGCGCCGAGGGCCTGCGGCCCATGAACCGACACGACGTGCACCTCTCGGCCGACCGTGAGACGGCGACCCGCGTCGGTGCCCGCCGCGGCCGCCCCGTCGTGCTCTCCGTGGACGCCGGCGCCATGAACCGCGACGGCCACGTCTTCAAGGTCAGCGCCAACGGCGTCTGGCTCACAGCCGCCGTACCCTCGCGCTACCTGCGTTTTCCGGCCACGCACTGACCGGAGCGGAGTGAACGCGCGGACAGGCGCACACGCGGACAAGGTGAGCCGGTGCCGTTGCCTGCCCGGGGCCGGTCTCGCCGATCGGCGCTTCGGTGCACCCCACAGCTGCGCATAGGCTCTGAAGCATGAGTCTGCGCCTGAGCACCGTGATCCTGCCGTACCTCCGCTGGCACGAGGGAGGGCGTTCCACCTGGCAGCGTGCCGAGCAGCTCGCGTTCCACACCGCCTTCACCTATGACCATCTGGCGTGGCGGACATTCCGCGAAGGCCCCTGGTACGGCGCCGTGCCGACGCTGACCGCCGCTGCGGGCGTCACCGACCATATGCGCCTCGGCACGCTGGTGACCTCCCCGAACTTCCGGCACCCGGTGACCCTCGCCAAGGAACTGATCTCGCTGGACGACATCTCCGGCGGCCGGATCACGCTGGGCATCGGCGCGGGTGGCTCCGGCTTCGACGCCACGACGCTGCTGCGCGCCGGCGAGGAGCCGTGGACGCCGCGCGAGCGGGCCGACCGCTTCGCCGAGTTCGTACCGCTGCTCGACCGGCTGCTCACCGAGGACTCCGCGTCGTACGACGGCACGTTCTACTCGGCGCGTGAGGCCTACAACATCCCTGGCTGTGTCCAGCGCCCCCGGCTGCCCTTCGCGGTGGCCGCCACCGGACCGCGCGGCCTGAAGCTCGCCGCCGGGCACGGGCAGGCATGGGTGACCACCGGCGACCCGAAGCTCTTCGAGGCCGGCACTCCCGAGCAGTCGGTGGACGCCCTTCGCGGCCAGATGGAGAAGCTGACCGCCGCGTGCGAAACGGCCGGCCGCGATGTGCGCGAACTCGACAAGGTCCTGCTCACCGGCTTCACCCCGGACCGCAGCCGTCCGCTGGAGTCCCTGGACGCGTTCGTCGACTTCGCGGGCCGTCACAGGGAACTGGGCTTCACGGACATCGTGATCCACTGGCCGATCCCGGACTCCGTCTTCGCAGTGGACGAGAAGGTCTTCGAGCGCATCGCGATGGAGGCGGTCGCACAACTCGGCTGACGCCCGCTCCGCCCGTTCGTCCGCTCCGCCCGTTCGGTCCGGTCCGACGAGGGGCCGTCGGACCGACAGAGGCCCAGGTGGGGGCGGTGTCACTCACCTGTGCGGACCGCCGCACGCCCGTGCACGCATATACGCGAGAATGGCGAAGTGACCTCAGCGACCCGACGGCCCGGGATTCCGGCCTCCCCCCTCCCGCCCCGCCTGATCGCTACGGATCTCGACGGCACCCTGCTGGGCGACGACAAGTCCGTCTCACCGCGCACGGTGGCCGCCCTGGCAGCCGCGGAGGAAGCCGGCATCGAGGTCTTCTTCGTGACCGGGCGCCCGGCCCGGTGGATGGACGTCGTCAGCGACCACGTCCACGGTCACGGCCTAGCCATCTGCGGAAACGGCGCCGCCGTGGTCGATCTGCACGGCGGCCCCGGCGCCCACCGCTTCGTCAAGGTGCGGGAACTGGCGCGGGAGAACGCGCTGGATGCCGTACGGCTGCTGCGCGACGCCGCTCCGGGGACCCTCTTCGCCATCGAGCAGACGTACGGCTTCTACCAGGAGCCGGCGTACCCGAAGCTGCACCTGGAGGCCCCCGACTCCCTCGCGCCCGCCGAGAAACTCTTGGCGCCGGACGCCCCCGGCGCCGATGAGCCGGTGCTCAAGATCCTCGCGTACCACCACGACATCGCCCCGGACGACTTCCTCATGACCGCCCGGCTGGCCATCGGCGACCGGGCCAACGTGACCCGGTCCAGTCCCAGCGCGCTGCTGGAGATCAGCGGCCCCGGCGTCTCGAAGGCCAGCACCCTCGCGCTGTGCTGCGCCGAGCGCGGTATCTCGCAAGAAGAGGTCGTCGCCTTCGGCGACATGCCGAACGACGTGGAGATGCTCACCTGGGCGGGCACGTCGTACGCGATGGGCAACGCACACCCCGCCGTGATCGCCGCGGCTTCCGGACGTACGGCCGCCAACACCGAGGACGGGGTGGCGGTCGTGATCGAGCGGATACTCGCCGAACACTGGTAGGAGCGGAGCGCCGGCGGGAGGCCGGGACGACAGTCGCGCCCTCTGTGCCCGCTCCTTGTCAGCGCTCTCCCAGCCACTGCCTGCTCCGCTCCGCTCTCTGCTAGAGCTGCACTCCCCGCTCTGCGAACCACTTCCGCGGATCGACCCCCGAGCCCACCTGCAGGGTCAGGCGCACCTCGAAGTGCAGATGCGGTCCGGTCGAGTTCCCGGTCGTGCCCGACTGGCCGACCCACTGCCCGGCGGACACCCGCTCCCCCTGGTCCACGGTGACGTCGGCCAGGTGGGCGTACTGCGTGTAGTAGCCCCCCGGATGCTCCACCACGACCTCGATGCCGAACGGGCCGCCGCACGACACCTTCACCACGCGTCCCTCACCGACCGAACGCACCGGCGTGCCGATGTCCACCGCGAAGTCCTGCCCGGTGTGCCGGTGCGCCCAGCGTTTACCGCCGCTGCCGAATCCCGCGGAGAGTTCATACGTCTCCACCGGCGGGATCCACGGCTGTGTGAAGGCCGTGCGTGGCTGCTCGAGCCGGACGGAACCCCGGCACGAGCCGGCGGCGGCCGAGGCGTCCGCCTGCCCCTGAAGCGTCCTCTGAGCCTTCTCCAGCTTCCACTCGATCCCCCGCTTGATCTCGGCGAGGTCGCCGTTGCGCCGCTCCAGCGCCTGCCAGGCCGCCGCCGCCTTCGCCTCGTCCGCGGTGAACCGGGTCTCGGCCCGGCGGCTCCTGGTGACCGCGTTCCTGACCGCCAGATCCACCTGCCGGACGGCACGCTGACCGCGCATCAGCTCGTCGGGGCTGTCCGCGAGCAGCATCCGCGCGGTGTGCGGGAGCCCACCACCGTTGCGGTACTGGGCGCGTGCGATGCGGCCAAGATCCCCGTGCAGCACCGCGATGCCCTGCCGCTCCCGCGCGAGAAGCCGCTCCAGTCGCTGTGCCCGGCCCCGCTGCGCCTCGGCCTCGCGGCGCCCTGACTCGTACCGCTGTGTCGCCCGTGACGCCTCCTCGTACAGCCGCACGACCTCGGCGCCCGCCCCGCCGGAGCTGTCGGCGTCCCCGGTGGCCGGCGTGGGCCTCGCCACCAGGACGGCCACCGCGCACAACAGCACCGGGACGAGCAAAGGACGATGACGACGACGTGAGCGCATGACATGGATCGTGTCGCGCACCGGCCGTCCCGGTCCTGTTCAAGTCGTACACCTGGGGGAGCGGTTGTCACGGACGGACCACTGTGCTGGGCCGAACGGGGCCCGCCCAAGCCACTCCGGCAGGTCGGCCCGTCAGCTCGGCCCGTCACTTCGGCCCGCCACGGCGGTCTGCCACGACCGTACGTCCCGTTCCGGGGTCAGTACGGCGCCTCCCAGACCACCGACGTACCGCCACCCTCCTCCCCGGCCCCCGGGCCGTACCAGCTGTCTCCGCCGAGCGACTCCGCCCGGCGCTTCAGGTTCTTCAGTCCGCTGCGCCTGCCTCCTTCGGGGATGCCGACGCCGTCGTCCGCGACCGTCAGGCGTACGCCGGATCTCTCGTCCGGCAGCCGTACCGTCACGTCCACGGTGACGTCGATACGGGATGCCCCCGCGTGCCGGAAGGCGTTGGACAGGGCTTCGCGGAGGGCCGCGATGAGGTTCTTCGCCGTGAGTTCGCCGACCACCGTGTCGACAGGGCCGACGAATCGGTGTGACGGCTTGAAGCCGAGCGGCACGGCAGCCATGTTGATCTCGCGCAGAACGCGCGTCCGCAGCCCCGTCTGAAATTCCACCGGCCCCTGCTGGAGCGCGAAGATGGCCGTACGGATCTCCTGGATGGTGACGTCGAGTTCGTCGACCGCCTTGCCGACACCCTGCCGCACCTCGGGCAGAACGGACCGCCGCTGTGCGCTCTCCAGCAGCATCCCGGTGGCGAACAATCGCTGGATGACGAGATCATGCAGGTCACGGGCGATCCGGTCGCGGTCCTCGAAGACCGCGAGCCGCTCCCGGTCCCGCTGCGCCTCGGCCATCATCAGCGCGAGCGCGGCCTGCGAGGCGAACTGCGTCGCCAGAGTGCGCTCGACATCCGTGAACGGACGCGCGCCCCCCGCTCGCGCCATGACGAGGGCCCCAAGGACCCGCCCGCCGCTCTGCAGGGGGAGGAGCATGGTCGGCCCGTGACCGCGGGCGAGATCGGCGAGCATCCGCGGGTCGGAGGCCGCGTCCTCGACGAACACGGCTTCCCCCGCGAGGATGTCGCCCGCCACCGCGTTTTCGGGCGGCATGACCAGCCCCAGTGCACTCGACGGCCGCTCGGACGCGACGGAGACGATCTCCAGGCCGCCCTCCGCCGCGGGCAGCAGCACGAGCCCGGCCATCGAGTCCGAGAGCCGGCGAGCCTGTTCCGCAACCACTTGGAGGGCTTCGTCGGCGTCCCCTCCGGAGAGCAGCGCGGTGGTGACGGCCACGGATCCGTCGATCCAGCGCTCACGCCGCCTGGCGGCCTCATACAGGCGCGCGTTTCCCAGGGCGATGCCCGCCTCACGCGCCAGTACGCGCACCATGTCGAGGTCGTGTTCGCCGAACGGCCCTCCGTCGCGCTTCCCGGCGAGGCAGAGGGTGCCCAGGCTCTCACCCTCCACGCGAATGGGAACTTCCAGGAAACCGGCCGCCGTCCGTTGGCGGAGCCCCTCGTGCCCGTCCGGCAGCCGCCCGATCCACCGGACGGTCCCCCCGTCGGTGTCCTCGCTCACGCGCTCGGTGAGTCCGTCCTCGCACTGCGCCGCCAGCCCGACCGCCGCGTAACGCGCGTCCGCCAGCTCCGCAGCGGTTTCGCAGATCCGTTCCAGCGTGGACCGCAACTGCAGCCCACTTCCCACCGCCCGCATCGCCTCCAGCAACCGCGGTACGTCGTCTGGGTTCGGGGCGCCGCCGGGGCCCGGCTCGACTGGCATGCACCGAGACTAGTTAGTCCCATTTGTAAGGGAAAGTCGAGTCTCGTCGGTGAAGCCCTCAGCGCATGGCGGCCAGCATCTCCGTCCGGCTCTCCCGCTCGGACATCTCCCGCAGCGGCCCCTCCGCACGCACCAGCTCGTCGAACGCTCCCCGCTGCACCACATGCCCCTCGGCCAGGACGATCACCTCGTCCACCGCCTCCAGCCCTGCCAGCCGATGAGTGATCATCAGCGTCGTACGCCCCTCGGTGGCGGCCAGCAGATCGGCGGTGAGGGCGTCGGCGGTGGCCAGGTCAAGGTGCTCCGCGGGCTCGTCGAGAATCAGCACGGGAAAGTCCGCGAGCAGGGCACGGGCCAGGGCAAGCCGCTGCCGCTGTCCCCCGGACAACCGCGCGCCGTGCTCCCCGATCAGCGTGTCGAGCCCGTCGGGCAACCCGTCGGCCCAGCCAAGCAGCCGCACCCGTCCCAGAACGTCCCGCAGCTCGGAGTCGGTCGCGTCCTTCCGCGCGAGCAGCAGATTCTCGCGCACCGAGCTGTCGAAGAGGTGCGCGTCCTGCGCGCAGAGCCCGACCATGCGCCGCACCTCGTCACCGTCCATGCCGTACGCGTCCACGCCCCCCAGCGTGTACGTCCCCCCGCGTGGGTCCAGGAAGCGCAGCAGCACCTGCGCCAACGTCGTCTTGCCGGATCCGGACGGCCCGACGACGGCGGTCCGGCGCCCTCGTTCGAGCACCAGGTCCACCCCGGTGACCGCGTCCCGCTCCTGCCCCCCATGACGAGCGGCCAGGCCCTTCATCACGACCGGGAACGGCGACTCGGGCGCCTGCGCCGGCCGATCCGGCTCCCGTACGGGCTCGGGCGCGTCCAGGACCTCGTACACACGCTCCGCGCTCTTGCGCACCCGCTGCCGGTACTGCGCCGCGAGCGGCAGCCCCAGGACGGCCTCGAAGGCGGCCAACGGGGTGAGGACGACGACGGCCATCGTCACGCCGCTGAGGCGCCCGTCGACGACCGCCTGGGCACCGACGAGCGCGGTAGCCGTGACGGTGAGCCCGGAGATCAGCGCGGTGAGTCCGTCGCCGAGCGCGGTGGCGGTGGCCGCACGCGCGGTGATGCGGGTGAGTTCCGCGTCGGCTCGCCGCGCCTCGGCGGTACGGGCGGGGAGCGCGCCCGCGACCGTCAACTCGGCCGTCCCCGTGAGGAGATCGGCCACCCGGGTCGACAGCACACCGCGTGCCGGTGCCAGTCGGCGCTCGGCACGGCGCGCGACGGCGCCGGTCACCAGCGGAACGCCCACGCCGGCGGCCAGCAGCCCGACGGCGAGAGCTGCACCGGCCTCGGGCAGCAGCCAAGCCGCAAACCCGACCGAACCTGCGGACACGACGGCCGCCGCGGCGGCGGGCAGCAGCCAGCGCAACCAGTAGTCCTGCAGGGCGTCGACGTCCGTGACGAGCCGCGAGAGCAGATCACCGCGTCGGACGGTACGCAGTCCAGCGGGCGCCAGCCGTTCGAGACGCCGGTACACGGCGACCCTGGTGTCGGCGAGCATCCGCAGCACGGCGTCGTGCGACACCAGCCGCTCGGCGTACCGGAAGACGGCCCGGCCGATCCCGAACGCCCGCGTGGCCGTCACGGCGACCATCAGATACAGCACGGGCGGTTGCTGCGAGGCCCTGGAGATCAGCCAGCCCGAAGTGGCCATGAGGCCGACGGCACTCCCGAGCGCGAGGCTGCCGAGGAGCAGCGCCAGCACCAGTCGTCCACGGCGGGGCCCGGCCGTCGCACGAACACGCGCAAGCACGCCGCCCTGCCCTGCCGGGAGCACGGACGGCTTCTCCCCGCCTGCCGCGGGCACGACCGTCATCGCATCGGAGCGTTGGGCCTCCGTACCGACGGACCACGTGGCGTGATCCACCGAAGCCGCCGGTGCCAACCGCACCACCCGGTCCGCCACGTCCAGCAGGGCCGGCCGGTGGACGACCAGGAGCACGGTCCGCCCGACGGCGAGGCGCCGGACCGCCTCCACGACCTCGGCCTCGGTCGCCCCGTCCAGTGCGGCCGTCGGCTCGTCCAGCATCAGCACCGGCCGGTCCGCGAGGAACGCCCGTGCCAGGGCGAGCCGTTGACGCTGCCCCGCGGACAGCCCGGCCCCGTCCTCACCGAGGACCGTGCGCACTCCGTCGGGCAGCGCGTCCACGAATTCCAGGGCCCCGGCGTCGGCCAGCGCCTCGCGCACCGCGGAGTCGTCCGCCTCCGGCCGCGCCAGCCGTACGTTCTCGGCGACGGAGCCGGCGAACAGGTGGGGCCGCTGCGGCACCCAGGCAACCCGCGAACGCCATTCCTCCATGTCGGCTTCCGCGAGATCGACTCCCCCGATACCGACTCGCCCCGCCGTGGGTTCGACGAACCCCAGCAGCACGTTCAGGAGAGTCGTCTTGCCCACGCCGCTGGGGCCGACGAGCGCCACCGTCTCGCCCGGCCGGACCGCGAACGACACGTCCGACACCGCATCGGACGACCGCCCGGGGTACCGGACCGTCACGCCCTCGAAGCAGAGCTCACCGGAAGCGGGCACGGCATCGGTCCCAGGCTCCCGCACGGGCGTCTCCAGGACCGAGAAGATCTCCTCGGCGGCCGACAGCCCCTCCGCCGCCGCGTGGTACCGCGTCCCGACCTGGCGCAGCGGCAGATACGCCTCGGGCGCGAGAATCAGCACGACCAGACCGTCGTACAGCGCCATCTCACCGTGGACGAGCCGCATCCCGATGGTCACCGCTACCAGGGCGACCGACAGCGTGGCGAGCAACTCCAATGCGAAGGACGAGATGAAGGCGATCCGCAGGGTCCGCATGGTCGCCTGCCGGTATTCTCCGGTGATCCGCCGGATGGACTCGGCCTGCGCCTTGGCCCGTCCGAACACCTTGAGTGTGGGCAGCCCCGCGACCACGTCCAGGAAGTGCCCCGAGAGCCGGGACAACAGCTTCCACTGACGGTCCATCTGGGTCTGCGTGACCCAGCCGATGAGCATCATGAAGATCGGGATGAGCGGCAGAGTGCCGACGATGATCGCTGCCGACACCCAGTCCTCGGTGACGATCCGCGCGAGCACGGCAACGGGTACGACCACCGCGAGCCCCAACTGCGGCAGATAGCGCGAGAAGTAGTCGTCCAGAGCATCCACCCCGCGGGTGGCGAGTGCGATCAATGACCCCGTCCGCTGTCCGCTCAGCCACTCCGGGCCCAGCTCGCCGGCCCGCTCCAGCAACCGCCCCCGAAGTTCCGACTTGACCGCCGCGCTCGCCCGGTGCGCCGCGAGTTCGGTGAGCCAGGAGATCAGTGCGCGGCCGACCGCCACGGCCGCCAACAGCAGGAGCGGCGTGCGGAGTTCACCGCTTGACAGCCCGTGCTGGAACGCGCCGACCACCACTTCGGCGATGAGCATGGCCTGGGCGACGACCAGCCCCGCTCCCACGACTCCCAGGCCGACGACCGCCACCAGGAAGAAGCGGGTGGCGCGGGCGTATCGGAGAAGTCGCGGGTCGATCGGTTTCACGTGAAACACACCCTTGGGTCAAGCAGGCGTGTTTCACGTGAAACACGCCCTTCTATCGCTGAGGCATGTTTCACGTGAAACATGCCCTTCGGAGTCATCGGGCTCAGTGCGTGGCTTCGGCAATGTGCTGGGTGCCGATCCGCTTGCGGAACACCCAGTACGTCCAGCCCTGGTAGAGCATCACCATCGGTGTCGCGAGAACCGCACACCAGGTCATGATCTTCAGCGTGTACGGACTCGACGAGGCGTTGGTGACCGTGAGGCTCCACTCGTCGTTGAGCGAGGACGGCATGACGTTCGGGAAGAGCGTCAGGAAGAGCATGGCGACTGCGGCGACGATGGTGAGGCCGGAGAGTGCGAACGCCCAGCCCTCTCGCCCTGCCTGGTTCGCCCCGATCGCCGCGACCAGCGCGATCACCGCCACGACCAACGCGGCCAGGCTCTTGCCGTCACCGTTCTCTGCTTGGGTCCAGAGCAGGAAGGCCAGCGCGAGCACGGCCGTGACCAGTCCGAGCCCGAGTGCCAGCTTCCGTGCCCTTTCACGGATGTCACCGAGGGTCTTGAGCGCCGCGAACACCGCCCCGTGGAAGGTGAACAGCGTCAGCGTCACCAGGCCACCCAGGATGGCGTACGGGTTGAGCAGGTCCCAGAGACTGCCCACGTACTCCATGTCCTGGTCGATCTTCACGCCTCGCACGATGTTTCCGAAGGCCACGCCCCACAGGAACGCGGGGAGCAGGGAGGTCCAGAAGATCGCGTTCTCCCAGTTGCGCTGCCACTGCTCCTCGGGTCGCTTCACCCGGTACTCGAAGGCGACTCCGCGCACGATCAGGCAGACGAGGATGAGCAGCAGGGGCAGGTAGAAACCGGAGAAGAGCGTGGCGTACCACTCCGGGAAGGCGGCGAAGGTCGCGCCTCCCGCTGAGAGCAGCCACACCTCGTTGCCGTCCCAGACCGGCCCGATGGTGTTGATCAGTACTCGCTTCTCGGTCCGGTTCCGGGCGAGCAGCTTGGTGAGTACGCCGATCCCGAAGTCGAAGCCCTCCAGGAAGAAGTAGCCGGTCCACAGGACGGCGATGAGGACGAACCAGACGTCGTGAAGTTCCATGACTCAGCAGCTCCTCGGCCTAGTACGAGAAGGCCATCGGCTTGTCGGCGTCCCGCGGGTCGCCGCCGATCTTCGTGGGCGGGTTGAGGTCGGCCTCGGTGAGCTCGGGCGGTCCGACCTTGATGTACTTGGCGAGTAGCTTCACCTCGACGACGGCGAGGATCGCGTAGATCGTCGTGAGGACGACCAGCGAGGTGATCATCTCGCCCTGTGACACGCCGGGGGAGACCGCGTCCCGGGTCTGCATGACGCCGTAGACGACCCAGGGCTGCCGGCCCATCTCGGTGAAGATCCAGCCCCATGAGTTGGCGATCAGCGGGAAGGCCATCGTCCAGACCGCCATGAGCCAGTACAGCCGGGTGAGCCTGGACCCGAGTGGCTTCTTCAACAGCACCAGGTGCGGGACCTCGTCCTCCCCCGTCCGCTGAGCGGCCGGCAGCAGGAACCTCTTCCGGGTCAGCCACAGCCCCAGCAGGCCCAGGGAGAAGGACGCCATTCCGAAGCCGATCATCCAGCGGAAGCCCCAGTAGGCGACGGGGACGATGGGCTTGTAGTCGCCGGGGCCGAACTTCTCCTGCTCGGCCTTGTTGGTGTCGTTGATGCCGGGCACGTACGAGTCGAAGTCGCTGTGGGCGAGGAAGGACAGAAGCCCGGGTATCTCCAGGGCCACCGTGTTGTGCCCCTTGTCGACGTCCCCGTAGGCGAACACGGAGAAGGGCGCGGGCTGCTCGCCGTCCCACAGCGCCTCGGCGGCGGCCATCTTCATCGGCTGCTGCTCGTACATGACCTTGCCGAGGGTGTCCCCGCTGATCGCGGTGAGGAGACCGCCGACCGCCATGGTGACCAGGCCGAGCCGGAGCGAGGTCCGCATCACCGGGATGTGCTTCTTGCGCATCAGGTGGAAGGCGGCGATGCCGACCATGAAGGCGCCGCCTGTCAGGAAGGCCGCCGAGAAGCTGTGGAACACCTGGTTGATCGCCGTGTTCTGGGTCAGGACCAGCCAGAAGTCGGTGAGCTCGGCGCGCCCCTTCTTCTCGTTGATGCGGTAGCCGACGGGGTGCTGCATCCAGGAGTTGGCCGCGAGGATGAAGTAAGCGGACAGCAGCGTGCCGATCGAGACCATCCAGATGCAGGCCAGGTGGATCTTCTTCGGCAGCTTGTCCCAGCCGAAGATCCAGAGGCCGATGAACGTGGACTCGAAGAAGAAGGCGATCAGTGCCTCGAAGGCGAGCGGAGCACCGAAGACGTCACCGACGAAGCGCGAGTAGTCGGACCAGTTCATGCCGAACTGGAACTCCTGCACGATGCCCGTGACGACACCCATCGCGATGTTGATCAGGAAGAGCTTTCCCCAGAACTTGGTGGCCCTGAGGTACTTCTCCTTCTCCGTGCGCACCCATGCGGTCTGCAGGCCCGCGGTGAGCGCGGCGAGCGAGATCGTGAGCGGGACGAAGAGGAAGTGGTAGACGGTGGTGATGCCGAACTGCCATCGCGCCACGGTTTCCGGCGCCAGAGCCAGTTCCACGTCGTCATCTCCTTATGTCGCCGAGAAACAGCAGCAGTTTGTCCCGCTTGTCGGTGACATCACGGGAGTAACCGGGACACGCTTGTGAACGCGTTCACATTCACAAGCAATTATGCAGCATGCCCGTTCGAGTGTGGAGAGGTGGGGGTGCCTGGCTGCCGACCAGGGAGATCAAGCATCAAAACACCAGGTCAGTGCCTGTGCAGAGACACGATGTCCCGCCGAAAACGTCAGGCCCCGGCACCCGCGTGGCGCGGGGATGCCGGGGCCTGGGCCGTCAGTGAGTCGGAGTTCACACGTGGCCGGAGCCAACATTCCGACTAGAACTCCTTGCGGAATCCCTCGGTCGTCTTGAGGAAGATGTCGTTGGCCTCGACCTCGCCCACCGTCACACGAACCCCCTCGCCCGCGAACGGCCGCACGACGACCCCGGCCTGCTCGCACGCGGCGGCGAAGTCGACGGTGCGCTCCCCCAGCCGCAGCCACACGAAGTTGGCCTGTGTGTCCGGCACCGTCCAGCCCTGCACGCGCAGCGTCTCGACCACGCGCGCGCGTTCGGACACCAGCGCACCGACCCGCCCCAGCAGTTCGTCCTCGGCCCGCAGCGAGGCGACCGCCGCGTCCTGCGCGAGCTGGCTCACGCCGAAGGGCACGGCCGTCTTGCGCAGCGCCGCCGCCACCGGCTCGTGGGCGATCGCGAAGCCGACCCGCAGCCCCGCGAGCCCGTACGCCTTGGAGAACGTGCGCAGCACGCACACGTTGGGCCGCTCCCGGTAGAGCTCGACGCCGTCCGGCACCTCACCCCCTTCGCCTTCGGTGGAACGCACGAACTCCCGGTAGGCCTCGTCGAGAACCACGAGGACATCGCCGGGCACCCGGTCGAGGAACCGTTCCAGCTCGGCCCGCCGCACCGCCGTCCCCGTGGGGTTGTTGGGGTTGCAGACGAAAATCAGCCGCGTCCGCTCGGTGATCGCGTCCGCCATCGCGTCGAGGTCGTGCACATCCCCCGGCGTCAGCGGCACCTGGACCGGCGTCGCCCCGCTGATGCGGGTGATGATCGGGTACGCCTCGAAGGACCGCCAGGCGTACATCACCTCGTCGCCCGGTCCGGAGGTCGCCTGTACCAGCTGCTGGGCGACGCCGACCGAGCCGGTGCCGGTGGCCAGATGCGCGAGGGGCACCCCGAACCGGTCCGCCAACTCGCTCATCAGCGCCGTGCACGCCATGTCCGGGTAGCGGTTGAAGGCCCCGGCCGCCGAGGTCACGCTCTCCAGCACGCCCGGCAGCGGCGGATAGGGGTTCTCGTTGGAGGACAGCTTGTACGCCACCGGACCGTCCGCGGCCCCGTCGGCGGTGGCCGCTGACGGCACACGCCCGGGCTTGTACGTGGGGATACCCTCCAGCTCGGCTCGCAGCTTCGGGCTCGTCTCGCTCACCGCAGTCCTCCTTGTGCCGTCTCCGGCTCATCACCACCGCCGGCTACCAATACTGCTCACCTTAAGAGGATTCGGCGCCGCTGCGTACGGCCCGGTGCCGACCTCCAGGACGGCACCGGGCATCCGCGTGCGCACTCCCGGGCATCACCGTACGAAGGCGTACGAAAGAGGGGGCGCGCCACTCGTCGAGGCCCGCGCCGGTGGCTTACGCCGTGGCGCGCATCCCTCGTGCAGGTGAGTTGAGACCTCTTCGAAACATGACTTATTTGGCAGGCTCATGCGCGTCGACGAGTGACGTACTGCCATTGAATCGGTCAACCTCCTTGATTTCGAAGGCAGTTGAGTCCTAATGACCATGCAGAAACGTGCCTGTCAACGTGCGCATATGCGTCCGCACTACCCCACCGCATGAGCCCTACTATCGGCTCGCCATGACAGCAGCAGGGAAGCACCAGGTGAGCCGGTCGGATACCTCCCGCCGAGGAAGCCGGCCGGGCCGGGCGGGCATCAGAGACGTGGCCGCAGCCGCCGGAGTCTCCATTACGACAGTGTCCGACGCACTCAACGGCAAGGGACGGCTTCCGGACGCCACCAGACGCCATGTCCGCGAGGTCGCCGACCGGCTGGGCTATCGCCCCTCCGCCGCGGCCCGAACGCTCCGTACCGGCAAGTCCGGCCTCATCGGCCTGACTGTGACGACCTACGGGGACGAACCTTTCACCTTCACGGAGTTCGCGTACTTCGCGGAGATGGCCAGGGCCGCCACCTCGGCAGCGCTCGCCCGGGGATACGCCCTGGTCATCCTCCCCGCGACCTCGCGCCACGACGTGTGGTCGAACGTGGCCCTGGACGGGACGGTCGTCATCGACCCCTCCGACCATGACCCGGTCGTCAGCGAACTCGTCCGCCAGGGGTTACCGGTGGTCTCGGACGGCCGCCCGGCCGGCTCACTGCCGGTGACTGCCTGGGTGGACAACGACCACGAGGCCGCGGTCATGGGCATCCTCGACCACCTGGCCGACGCCGGGGCCCGGAGGATCGGCCTGCTGACGGGTACGACCACAGACACGTACACCCACCTCTCGACGACCGCGTACCTCCGCTGGTGCGAGCGCGTGGGCCAGGACCCTGTGTACGAGGCCTATCCCGCGCACGATCCGTGCGCGGGGGCGGTGGCGGCCGACCGGCTGCTCGCCCGACCCGACCGGCCCGACGCCGTCTACGGGCTGTTCGACCCGAACGGCACCGACCTCCTCGCGGCAGCCCGGCGCTACGGGCTGCGCGTACCGGACGACCTGCTCCTCGTGTGCTGCAGCGAGTCCACCGTCTACGCCAGCACCGAACCCCCCGTAACGACACTCTCGCTCAAACCGAGACGAATCGGCACCGCCGTGGTCCAGCTCCTCATCGACGCCATCGAGGGCGTCGAATCGGACCAACCGGTCGAGCAGGTGATACCGACGGAGCTGATCGTGCGCACCTCCTCCCAGCGCCGGCCGCCACGGACGACCGTCAGCCCGCCGAGGTCTCCGGAGAAAGGGTGACCTCCAACGCGGAAAGGCCCTACCAATTCGGTAGAAAACCACGGTGAACTGGGGTTCTGCTCCGATTCACCACCCCTGGGTCATCACATGGCGCGATCCGCATTCCTATGATGGGCGGACGACACCGCGGGCCGCTGCGACCAGGCAGTCCGACGCGGTGCAGATGCGGCGCGATGGTGGTGGAGGGGTCGATGACTCAGGGGGCCGGTCAGGGACCCGAGATGCGGACGCCGACGGTGCGCGACTTCCGCGTGCCGGCGTACGTCCACGATGCCGGTCCGTACGCGCAGCCGCCCGGACCTCACCCGCAACCAGCCGGGCCGTACGACCGTTCCGCCGACCCGTACGACCAGACCGCCGACCCGTACACCGGTCCTCCCGAGCCGTACGTCCAGCCCGGCCCCTACGCGGGACAGCCCCCTCACAGCGAGGGCGTCGTCCCGGCCGAGGAGCCGGCGGGCTACACGCCGACGGAGCGCGATCTGCCGGTCATCAACCGCGGTGACACGCTTCAGGTCCAGGTGTCGGTCGACCCCGAGGCCGGGCAGGTTGTGCAGACCGACGAGGGGCCGGGGCCGCTGTACGTCGTCGGTGACGTGCACGGGTACATCGACGAGCTCGTCGCCGCGCTGCGCGAGAAGGGTCTCATCGACGCCGAGGGCCGCTGGGTGGCCGGGACCTCGCGGCTGTGGTTCCTCGGCGACTTCACGGACCGCGGGCCCGACGGCATCGGCGTCATCGACCTCGTGATGCGGCTGTCCGCGGAGGCCGCCGCGGTCGGTGGCTACTGCAAGGCACTGATGGGCAACCACGAGCTGCTGCTGCTCGGCGCCAGGCGGTTCGGGGACACCCCCGTCAACTCCGGCGCGGGGACCGCGACCTTCCAGGCCGCCTGGCTGCTCAACGGCGGCCAGAAGACCGACATGGAGCGTCTCCAGGACCACCATCTGCAGTGGATGGCCCGTCTGGACGCGATGGAACTGGCGGACGGTCATCTCCTCGTGCACTCCGACACGACCGCCTATCTCGACTACGGCGACTCCATCGAAGCGGTCAACGACACCATCCGGGAAACCCTCACCCGCAATGACGCGGACGAGTGCTGGGACCTCTTCCGCAAGTTCACCAAGCGCTTCGCGTTCCGCGACGACGGCGGCGCACAGGCGGTACGCTCCCTGCTGGAGACGTACGGCGGTTCGCGCATCGTCCATGGTCACAGCCCCATTCCGTACCTCCGGGGCGATATGGGCTCGGAGGACGGCGGGGACCCGTCCGCTGCTCTGATCGAAGAACCTCATGTGTACGCCGACAAGCTCGCGATCGCGATGGACGGTGGCGTGACCATGGCCGGGAAGCTACTGGTCCAGCAGCTTCCCTTGGATAGCTGAGCGTTCACGGGGCACACGTCCTTCGATGAAGGACACGTGCGATCCGGGGGCAAATTCTGGAAACCCCCTGTCACCCTGTGCCGTCACCGCTCTACCATCGGCTTATCCGTAGCAGGCTCCCCTCCGTTTCTGCCCGACGGCTCGTCAGCATGCCGAGCCCCAAGCCCTACGGAGCATCGGGGGATGCACATGAACAGCGTTCCGCAGCACCTGCTGAGCGAGGACCGCCAAGAGTACGAGCGGATCCTCGACGAGGCGCTGCGCTCCGCACCACACCGTCCAGAACTCGCCGCTGTCGGTCAGCGGCTCAACCCCGAACAGCTGCGCACGATGGCGCTCAACGCCACCGCACTGATCACGGTGGCAGCGGCGACGGAGTACCAGCACTACGTGAAGGTCCGCGAGGAACTGCGCCAGCCGGCGCCGTCCACCCCTCCCGTCCGCGAAGGATCCAACTCCACGGATCCGGGCACGAGCGCGGTGGGGCTCGCCGCCACCATGGGGGAGGTCGCCGAGACCACCGGGGCGGGAGCCGCCGCGGTCGTCGCCGTGCTCGCCCCCGTCCTCGCCGGTACGGCCGCAGCGATATTCCTGCTCGCCGGCTACATCTTGAAGATGCTCGACCCGCAGCCGGTCATCACCCAGACCCTCCTCACCACCGGATGGGTCTTCGGCGCCATCACGGCGGCCTCGATCCTGGTTGCCGCGGTCGGCCTGCTCCTCGCCGCCCTGCGCAACGGCGCCAGCTCGCTCCAGGCCGGCGTGCACGGGGAACGCAGCGAGGAGGTCGACCGTGCCAGGCAAGCCTGGCACGACGCCCTCCTGGAGCACGGCATCATGCCGTTCCTCAGGGAGGCCCTAGCGGATCCGGGTACTGCGGCCCTGGGCCGTACGAAGCCGTCGGCACCGACCAGCCGCATGCCGCAGCTCGGCTACAACCGCCCCGGGTTCAGCAGCCCCGACGGCGGACCGGCAGCGGGCCCCCGCCCCAGCTTCTCGAGCCCGGACTTCAGCAGCCCGGACTTCGGGGGACCGGAGCACGCTCCCGAGTAAGAGCCTGCCTGCCTGCCAAGACTGATCGACGACGGGAATCCGTCGTCGATCTTTTCTTGCCCTCCCGACCGGAGACCGGCCGCTGGTACCGCGGCACCAGCGGCCCGCCGACTTCGCCCGGTTGAACCGGGCGAAGTCGGCGGGCCCACCGGTTCAGTCGGCCAGTGGCAGATAGACCCGGTTGCCCGACGCGGCGAACTCCTTCGACTTCTGGAGCATCCCGTCGGCCACCTCCTCGGGCGAGGCCCCCGCGGCCGCCGTACCGCCGAACTGCTCATTGATGCTGTGACTGATCTTCATCGAGCAGAACTTCGGCCCGCACATGGAGCAGAAGTGCGCCGTCTTGGCCGGCTCGGCCGGGAGCGTCTCGTCGTGGAACTCCCGGGCCGTGTCCGGATCCAGGGCCAGGTTGAACTGGTCCTCCCAGCGGAACTCGAAGCGGGCGTCCGACAACGCGTCGTCCCACTCCTGTGCGCCCGGATGTCCCTTGGCGAGGTCCGCCGCATGGGCCGCGATCTTGTAGGTGATGACGCCCGTCTTGACGTCGTCACGGTTGGGCAGGCCCAAGTGTTCCTTGGGCGTGACATAGCAGAGCATGGCCGTGCCCCACCAGGCGATCATCGCGGCACCGATGCCGGAGGTGATGTGGTCGTACGCCGGCGCGATGTCCGTCGTCAGCGGGCCGAGCGTATAGAACGGAGCTTCATCGCAGATCTCCTGCTGAAGGTCGATGTTCTCCTTGATCTTGTGCATCGGGACATGTCCCGGGCCCTCGATCATGGTCTGTACGTTGAAACGCTTCGCGACCTTGTTGAGTTCCCCGAGGGTGCGCAACTCCGCGAACTGCGCCGCGTCGTTGGCGTCCGCGATCGACCCTGGCCGCAGGCCGTCGCCGAGCGAGTACGTGACGTCGTAGCCGGCGAGGATCTCGCAGAGCTCTTCGAAGTGCTCGTACAGGAACGACTCCTTGTGGTGGGCCAGGCACCACGCCGCCATGATCGAGCCACCGCGCGAGACGATGCCGGTCTTGCGGTTCGCGGTCAACGGTACGTAGGGCAGGCGCACGCCCGCGTGGACGGTCATGTAGTCCACGCCCTGCTCGGCCTGCTCGACGACTGTGTCCTTGTAGATCTCCCAGGTGAGCTCCTCGGCGCGCCCCTCGACCTTCTCCAGCGCCTGGTAGAGGGGGACCGTTCCGATGGGCACGGGAGAGTTGCGCAGCACCCATTCCCGCGTGGTGTGGATGTTGCGACCGGTCGACAGATCCATGACCGTGTCGGCACCCCAGCGCGTCGCCCAGGTCATCTTCTCGACCTCCTCCTCGATGGAGGAGGTGACCGCGGAGTTGCCGATGTTGGCGTTGACCTTCACCAGGAAACGCTTACCGATGATCATCGGCTCGATCTCCGGGTGGTTGACGTTGACCGGCAGAACGGCCCGTCCTGCCGCGATCTCCTCGCGGACGACCTCGGGGGAAACGTTCTCCCTGATGGCCACGTACTCCATCTCCGACGTGACCTCGCCCCGCCTCGCGTAAGCGAGTTGTGTCACCGCCCGCCCATCACGGCTCCTGCGGGGCAGTCGCGGGCGCCCCGGGAAGACCGCGTCGAGATTGCGCAGCCCACCGCGCGGTGAGGTGTGCTTGATCCCGTCGTCCTCGGGGCGCATGGGTCGGCCCGGGTACTCCTCGGTGTCGCCACGGGTGATGATCCAGTTTTCGCGCAGGGGTGCCAGGCCCCTGCGTACTTCGGTATCGACGGCCGGATCGGTGTACGGCCCGGAGGTGTCGTACAGGGTGACCGACTGGCCGTTGGTGAGATGCACCTGACGGACCGGCACCCGCAGGCCGGGGTGCGAGCCCGCGACATACGCCTTGTGCCAGCCGATGGACTTCCCGCCCTCGTCGTTCTCGGGCGAGGCAGCTGCCCCACCGCTCTCGGGGGAAGCGGAGACCTCAGTGCCGTCGGCCGGGGCGAGCGCCCCGTTCGTCTGGCTGGAGGCAGGCGTGCGTGCGTCCTTGTTGGTCATGAGACCTACTCCCTACGCCGGCATTACCCGGTAACAGGTTCGGCGGTCGACGCAGCGTTTTCCGTCCGGCGATGTTCCACGTGAAACATCGCGTATACGGAGTTCAGCGCCCTCTCAGCCCGGTGCTCCGAGCTCCCGCGTGTGCAAAGGTGCCTCCACGCTAGCCTCACAATGGGCGCGGTGAACAGTGGGCCCCTCTCGTTCTTGCGATGATCGGTCGGTGACCACGACGCAGCAGCCCTCACTTCCGCCGTCCGAACCGCCCCGTGGCCAGGGCCACGGACAGGGCCACGGACAGGGCCACGACGGCCACGGTCACGAGGACGGACCTGGACAGGGATCCCATAACCCCGGAGGGGGCGGTGGGGGTGACCGGCCCGGCGGCGGTGGCAGTGGCGGTGGCGGTGGCGGCGAGGGACCAGTCGGCGGTGGGCACGGTCACTCGCACAGTCATGGCCCCGCGGCCCCCGTCTCCATGCACCTGCGCAAAATCATCGCCGCGGTACTGATCCCCTTCGCCGCAGCGGTCGTCGTCGGTCTCGCGGTGCTCTGGCCCGGTGGGGCCCCCGGGCACGAGCGCACGGGTGTCGGCTTCGACCGGCAGACCCAGCAGGCCACCGTGACCAAGGTCGACAAGGTCGACTGCAAGTCCGTGAACGCCTCGGGTGAGGCTCCGACCGGTGACACCTCCACGGCCGAGGGCTCGTCCGCACAGCAACAGGCCTCAGGCACCTGCAAGAAGGCGACAGTCCGGGTCGACACCGGCAAGGACAAGGGCCGTACCTTCACTGAGATCGTCCAGCCGGACTCCTCACGGCAGTTGGAGCAGGGCCAGGAGGTGATCGTGGCGTACGCACCCGATGCCCCCAAGGAGCTGCAGTACTCGGTCACCGACGTGAACCGCAAGCTCCCGATGGCGCTGCTCGCCGGTATCTTCGCCCTCGCCGTGGTCGTGGTGGGCCGGATGCGCGGTGTCATGGCACTGATCGCGCTGGCCGTCAGCTTCCTGATCCTGACGTTCTTCATCCTGCCCGCGATCCTGCAGGGTTCGAACCCGCTGGTCGTGGCGGTGGTCGGAGCCAGTGCCATCATGCTGATCGCGCTCTACATGTGCCACGGCCTCTCGGCCCGGACCTCGGTCGCGGTGCTGGGCACACTGCTGTCCCTGCTACTGATCGGGCTGCTCGGCTCACTGTTCATCGACTGGGCCGCGCTGACCGGAAACACCGACGACAACACCGGCCTGATCCACGGGCTCTACCCTTCCATCGACATGAGCGGCCTGCTGCTCGCGGGTGTCATCATCGGTTCGCTCGGAGTGCTCGACGACGTCACGGTGACGCAGACCTCAGCGGTCTGGGAGCTCCACGAAGCCAATCCGACGATGGGCCGGCGAGGGCTGTACCGCGCGGGCATCCGCATCGGCCGCGACCACATCGCGTCCGTCGTCAACACGCTCGTCCTCGCCTACGCCGGCGCGGCGCTCCCTCTGCTGCTGCTCTTCTCCATCGCGCAGAGCAGCGTGGGGACGGTGGCCAACAGCGAACTGGTGGCGGAGGAGATCGTGCGCACGCTCGTCGGCTCGATCGGACTGGTCGCCTCGGTGCCGGTCACGACGGCTCTGGCGGCCCTGGTCGTCTCGGCGGACCGCCCGGGCGACGCCACCCCGGCTCGTCAGCCGCAACCACAGCAGCCGCAGCAGCCGCAGATCCAGCCCGGTGCAAAGGCACCGCTGCGCGGCGGAAGCGGCCGTCGCCGCAAGCACTGAACCCGGGCCGCCCGGGAGGCTGGTTGATCACCGGGCCCCGACAGGCAGTCACGCCCGCACGGGACGGCGTACAACGAGAGGCGTTATGTCACTCCGGCCCGCTGCCACTTCGGCCCGAGTCATTCACCCCGCGCTCTGTTCCTCCGCCAGGATGCGGTCCAGAGCCTCGTCCAGGTGGGTGTCGAAGTCGGCGAGGGAGCGCTCCTGACCCAACGGGACCAGCCGGTCCGTACGGTCGAGGAACGCCAGCAGAGTCGCCGTACCACAGCGGAACAGAGCCTGATCCGCGCCGACCTGAAGCCGGATCAGCACATCGCCGAACCCCTCGGTGTCCGCGGGGGTGATGTGCACGTCTCCGTCCCCGCACGGGCGGCCCACTCCGTCGACCAACAGCTCCCGGCCGAAGGCCCAGGTCACCGGGGCGTCACCCGGCAGGTGGAAGGTCAGACGCACGGCATAGGGATCACAGGTCTCGTAGCGCAGCTCCACCGGGATGCGGAAGGAGAGCTCCTCCGAGACGACGAAGCTCATCATGACGTCTGCCTGTACTACCGACTCGCGCATCGCCTACCCCGTCGTTTGCCGTCCATGGCCGGGAATCGTCCACCTAAACACTTCTGGCATCTTGCTCAACGTGTACACCAGATCACAAGGAGTGAGTTTTCAGATACTGATAGAGAGTGAGAGTGTCCCCAGCAGCTCGCCGATCTCGCTCTGCAGTCGCCGTGCCGCCGGCAACAGCCGATCGGCCTGGTGGGACGGCATGGAGATGGCCATCGCGGCGGCCGTGCCGCCCATCGTGATCGGTACTGCGGCGCAGACCGTCCCCAGCACGTACTCCTGACGTTCGATCACAGGATGCATGCGTGGCGTCGATTCGAGGCGTCGCATCAGGATGTGATCGTCACGCACCGTATACGGCGTGAGGGATTGCACGGGATAGCGATCGAGGTGGTCCCTGCGCGCCTCGTCGTCGAGCTGGGACAGCAGACACTGACCGATCGCATGCGCGTGCCCCGTCTCGCGGAAATCCGCCCATTCCTCGACCGCCGGATTGCCCGGGGTGTCGGCGACGCACTGGACCTCGATCTCCCCATCGCGGTAGATCGCGTAGTACACCGGGGCACCGATCGCATCGTGCCAGCCCGCCAGCGCGTCGGCGACCTTGCTGCGACGTTTCTGCCCGGCGCCGCTGCTGCTCAGTCGCTCGGCAGCCTCGCCGAGGAAGAACAGTCCCTTCTCGCGCCGCAGATATCCCTCGTGCGCCAGGGTGCGCAGCAGGTGGTACGCCGTGGGGAGGGCCAGCCCGGCCTCGCGGGCCAGCTGCTTCGCGGGCGCCCCGTGCTCATGACGCGCCACGGACTCCAGCAACCGCATGGCGCGCTGTACCGAGCCGATGAGGGTCGTGGGGTGCGGCTCGGAAATGGAACCGTGCGGTCCTGCGGGCGCGGTGTCAACCGTGGCCAAGGGTCACTCCCGAAGCGCGAGGGGGCCACCCGTGCGGGGGTTTCACGGGAGGGTTCGGAACGCCGCTCGCGTGGATCAACCCGCGTCGAGCTCCGGACCTTAACCGTCTGCCACCGATCGCTGACGGCATGCGTCGAAAACTTCCCTCACCCGAGGGAATCGTCGATATTCACTGCCTCCGACGGGTTGTCGCACGGTGGGCCATCGGTTGTCACGGACCGATGACCCGGTCGCGGGGCGGGCCCCATCCGGGGCCGACGCCTGTCGGCGAGGTCCGGCGGAGCACTGGCCCCCTGCACCACCGTCTACCAGTCGCTCCTCGACGAGGAGCTCGACATGAACTTCCGTACGACGTAGACCAGTCCACCGACCAGGGCCACGAAGACCAGCAGCTTGAAGAGCAGGCCGATCACGAACCCGACAACGCTCGCTATCAGGCCGCCGAACACGACCAGGGCGATGACCGGCACCGCGACCCACTTGACCCACCACGGCATCCCCATGAAGATTTCTCGCATCGCCCTTGTTCCTCGTCTTTCTGCCCGATTCCGAGTACTGCCTCTGCCCGTTTCGCCACGCTGACGGGTCTTGCATGTCCTGCCGTCGATGCTAAGCGCGGCAGGGGTGCCGGCGGGGGCCTCGCACCCCTTGCCCTCCCCTGACCGTCCCCCTAGGGAACCCTGAGGCAGGCGTCAGCTCTCCGGCGGAGAGAAGACCACGAGAACCCGCAGATCCTCACTGATGTGGTGGAACTTGTGAGCGACTCCCGCGGGTACGTACACGACGCTGCCGCGCGCCACCTGGGTCGTTTCCATGCCGACCGTGATCGCGGCACGGCCGCTCACGACGAAGTACACCTCGTCCTGGCGGTGGGGCTGCTGCGGGTCCGGCATGCCCGCGTCCAGCGCGTACAGGCCGACCGACATGTTCTTCTCACGCAGGAACTGGAGGTACGCACCGTCGTTGGCGGCGCGCTCCGCCTCCAGTTCGTCCAGCCGGAATGCCTTCATCGCCTTGTCCGCCCCTGCCCCGCTGCTCGTATCCGATCTCTTCTGTCACGATCAGACACATGAAGAATTTCGTAGTCAAGACGATCGCCAACGCGGGCGCCCTGGCAGTGGCCGTGTGGCTGCTCGACAAGATCACCCTGACCGGTGACGGCACGGGCAAGAAGGTCGGCACACTGCTGCTCGTCGCACTGGTCTTCGGACTGGTGAACTTCCTGGTCAAGCCGGTCGTGAAGGTCCTCACCTTCCCCCTGTTCATCCTCACGCTCGGTCTGGTCACGCTGGTGGTCAACGCCCTCATGCTGCTGCTCACCTCGTGGCTGGCGGACAAGCTCGACCTGAGTTTCCACGTCGACGGGTTCTGGACCGCCGTCCTGGGCGGCCTGATCATCTCGCTCGTCTCCTGGGCGCTGAACGTCGTCCTCCCTGACGAGGACTGAGCGACCCGGATGCTCTATCGCGTGTGCTTCGTGTGCACCGGCAGCATCTGCCGCTCTCCGAGGGCCGAATCGGTCTTCCGCGCGCGGATGGCCGAGGCCGGGCCCGACCTGGCGACAGTCCTCGACTCCGGCCACCTGAGGGCCCTGCGCCGTCTCGCGCCCATCCCTGCCGACGCCGAGAAGGTCCGGCTGCTGCGCTCGTACGACCCCACCGCCGACGACGATCTCGACGTACCGGATCCCTCATACGGGGGCATGGACGGTTTCGAGGAGTGTCTTGAGATGGTGGAGGCGGCGAGCCACGGCCTGCTCGCCGCTGTACGGGAGCAAGTGGAGGAACAGGCAGCATGACGACTTCTTTCGAGGGAGCGGGTGACGGCACGCGCGCCGTGCGGGCTGGGCTGCCCGAGCCGGTCAAGCACGAGCCGACTCTCCCGGGCCCGGTCTTCGCCGCCCACTTCCATCTGCCGGGCGACCCCACCGGGCCGTACACCTACGGGCGCGACGAGAACCCGACCTGGACCCACCTGGAGCGCGCCATCGGCGAGCTGGAGGCTCCGGAGGGCGACGGCGTCGAGACGCTCGTCTTCGCCTCCGGCATGGCCGCCGTCTCGGCCGTCCTCTTCTCCCAGCTGAGCGCGGGCGACACGGTCGTGCTGCCGAGCGACGGCTACCAGGTTCTGCCGCTCGTACGCGGACAGCTGGAGGCGTACGGGATCGAGGTGCGCACCGCGCCGACCGGCGGCGACGCTCAGCTCGACGTCCTCGACGGGGCGAAGCTGCTGTGGATCGAGACCCCGTCGAACCCGGGGCTCGACGTGTGCGACGTGCGGCGGCTCGTCGAGGCGGCCCACGCGCGCGGCTGTCTCGTCGCCGTCGACAACACCCTGGCGACCCCGCTCGGGCAGCGGCCGCTGCAGCTGGGCGCCGACTTCTCCGTGGCCAGTGGCACCAAGCAGCTCACCGGGCACGGCGACGTCCTCCTGGGGTACGTCACGGGCGGCGATGCCTCCGCGATGGCCTCCGTTCGGCGCTGGCGCAAGATCGTCGGGGCGATCCCGGGGCCGATGGAGGCATGGCTCGCGCATCGCTCGCTCGCCACGCTGCAGATGCGTGTGGACCGGCAGAACGCGAACGCGCTGGTGATCGCCGAGATGCTGCGGGACTGGCGGGAGGAACTCGGGGTCCGCTATCCGGGCCTGCCGGACGACCCTTCGCACAAGATCGCCTCGCAACAGATGAGGCGCTTCGGGTGTGTGGTGTCGTTCACGCTGCCTTCCCGCGCGCGCGGCGACCGTTTTCTCGAAGCGCTGCGGCTGGTGGACGACGCGACGAGCTTCGGCGGGGTGCGGTCGACGGCCGAGCGGCGCGGTCGCTGGGGCGGCGACGCGGTCCCGGAGGGCTTCATCCGTTTCTCGGTCGGTGCCGAGGATCCGGAGGACCTTGTGGCGGATGTCCTGCGGGCGCTCGACGAGTCCGCGAAGTGAGCCGTTACTGACGACTGGTCAGTAACAGAACTACGCAGGACAGACGGTCCGAGCCTCCCCCCTCGTGGCTCGGACCGCCCCGGTTCTGTGCGCAAAGAACCGCGCGAACAAGGCTAGTTGACTCTGTGTCAGTGTCCAATCACGGTAGCGACAGAGACCTATCGACATATTTATAGTGGGGAGCTTCCGGAGGGCTGGAGAGGGGAGGGACATCATGGATCTGGCCCTGCTGCGGACCTTCGTGACCGTGCACCGGGCCGGCTCCTTCACCCGTGCCGCCGCTCTGCTCGGCCTCTCCCAGCCGGCCGTCACCTCACAGATCCGTACGCTCGAACGACAGCTGGGCCGGCCCCTGTTCCTGCGTCAGGCCCGCGGGGTGACCCCCACCACCACCGGCGACGAACTGGCCCACAAGGCCGCTCCGCATCTCGACGCCCTGGTGGAGATCGCCGAGACCGGCCTCGACGCGGACTCCTCCCTACGCACACTCCATCTCGCCGGACCGCCGGAGTTCACCGCTGAACGCGCACTGCCCGCACTCACCGAGCTGATCGGGGACGACGGGCATGGCTTCGCGCTGCGGGCCTCGTTCGGCAATGCGGAGGAAACGCTGGAGGGACTCGCTGCCGGGCATCATGATCTGGCCATCAGCACGGCCCGCCCCCGGGGCTCTCTGCTTACCGCGACTCCGCTCTGCGACGAGGAGCACGTGCTGGTCGCCGCCCCGCACTGGGTCACCCGTATCGGCTCCGACAAGTTACGACACAAGGGTGCGCCCGCGCTGGAGAACCTGCCCGTGGTGGAGGTGCACGAGTCGCTGCCGTTCATCGCCCGCTACTGGGCTTCCGTCTTCGACTCCCTGCCGGCGGCGTCGGGCACCGTCATCGTTCCCGACCTGCGCGCCGTGCTCGCCTGCGCCACCACCGGCGCGGGACTCGCGGTACTGCCGCGCTATCTGTGCGGACCGGCTCTGGAGCGGGGTGACGTGGTGGCGCTGACCGAACCCGCGGTACCTCCGCTTCGCACGTACTTCCTGGTGGTACGGACCGGCACACTGGCTATGCCTCATATCGCGCGGGCGCACGAGTGGCTGATGCGCGCCGCTACCGACTGGTCATGACGAAGATGCTTCGCCTGGTCGGGGCGGCGATGTTTCACGTGGAACCAACCGGGCCACATTCCTCCCATGACCGTCCGACCCGTGGTCAAGCGCACTGCCCGGGCCGTCCTGCTGGACGGCGATGACCTGATCCTGATCAAGCGGACCAAGCCCGGCGTCGATCCCTACTGGCTGACGCCCGGCGGCGGGGTCGAACCGGAGGACACGACCGTCGTCGACGCGCTCCACCGTGAGGTGGACGAGGAACTCGGTGCCAAGATCTCCGATGTCGTGCCCTGCTTCGTCGACACCGTCGAGCACATCGGTGAGGACAGCAGTTCTACCGGTGTGAAGGTGCAGCACTTCTTCGTCTGCCGACTGGAATCCATGAACCCCTCGCTGCGTCATGGTCCCGAGATGGAGGAACCCTGCGGCGAGTACGAGATCGTGCGGATTCCCTTCACTCGGGTGGGCATCGCTTCCGTCCATCTCGTACCGCTCTCGCTGCGGCACTATCTCGACGGGAACATCGAGGGTGTACGGGCGATGCAGGCTCCCGACCTGGGCTGACGGCTCGCTGCTGCCGACCGGGGCCGCCTGGCACCGAAGCCGGGCGTCTCCTGCCGCCGAGTTCCTGCCCAGGCCCTGCCCAGGCCCTCGTTCGAAGTCAGTCCCGTGTCGCGACGAGATCCTCCACCGCGTCGTGACGAATCCGTTCCGACGGGACGCCGATGTCCCGGAGCGCGTCCACACCGTTACGGATCATGCCGGGCGGCCCCGAAAGATAGGCGTCGTACTCGTTCCACGGACCGAACTCGCGCACCGCGTCGGGGAGCTGGAGGTGGGCCTGCTGGTCGACTATCGGGCGCACCGCGAGCCACGAGTGGCTCTGCTGGAGCCGGAGCATGGTGTCGATGTCGTACAGGTCGTGATCGGTGCGGGCACCGTAGAAGACCTCGACCGGTCGCCTCTGGCCGTGCTCGGCGACATCCTCGACCAGCGCCTTTATCGGGGCGATGCCGGTGCCGCCGCCCAGGCAGAGCAGCCCGCTGTCGGTGGTGTGGTCGACGGTCATCGAGCCCGCGGGCGGGCCGAGCCTGATGATGTCGCCGGGGCGGGCCCGGTGCACCAGCGCACTGGAGACCCAGCCCGCCGGAACCGCCTTCACATGGAACGACAGCAGTCCGTCCGACCGGGGCGCGGAGGCGAACGAGTAGTGCCGCCAGACGCGCGGCCACCAGGGGGTCTCCAGGCTCGTGTACTGCCCGGCGAGGAAGGGATACGGCTGATCGGGGCGGACCGTGATGACGGCTACGTCGGGAGTCCGCAGGTCGTGCGAGATCACCTCGGCGTACCACCAGGCCGGGGCGCGCAGTTCGTCTGCGGCCGCCGCGTCGATCATGACCTGGGAGATCTTCGTGTATGCCCTGACCCAGGCCGCCTCTGTCTCCCGGTCCCAGACCGCCTCGGCGAACCGGCTGAGCGCGCCGAGGAGGCACTCTCCGACGGCCGGGTAGTGCTCGGGGCGAGTGCCGTACTTGCGGTGGCCCCGGCCGAGGTTCTGCAGATAAGCGACCAGCGTCTCGGTGTTGTCCATGTGCTCGGCCGCCGTCAGCAGGGCCTTGAGCAGCCGGTCCCGCTGGGTGTCCATCGCGGCCGGGAACAAGGTCCGCAGGTCCGGATGGCGTACGAAGAGCAACGCGTAAAAATACGAGGTGACCTTGTCGGCCACCGGTGCCACCTCGTCCATGGTGCGGCGGATGAGAAGGGCGTCGGGGGAGGCGGGGCCGACGGAGGGGGGCCCCGCGGGAGCGGGTGCCGAGGCCGGTGTGGGGGCAGGGGCGTGGGCGTGGGCCGGGCGCTGGTCGGCGGCGGGAGGCTCATGGCGCGGCTGGGGCGAAGCGGGGGGCCCGGTGTGCGTCGGTACGGCGGGGGCCGCCTCGTAGGACACCGCCGGGGGCACGGCGGAGTCGGCACGGGTGGCACTCTCAGCAGGGACTGCGGCAGGTACGGGCCCGGCACCGGTGGAGCCGCCAGTCGTGGAGCCGTCGTCGAGGGAGCCGCTCTCGGGTGAGCCCGCGTGGCGGCCGCTTGCACGGGTGGAGTCGGCATCGGCCCGGTCGGCGTCCGATCCTGGCTCCGCGTTCGGGGGTACTCGCGGCCGGGTCGGGCCGCTGTCTCCCGTCGCGGGCCTGCCGACGGGCCGCAACGCGGCCAGGCGCCGCCCCTCCGTCGCCTCCTGCTCGCCGCCCGCAGGTGCCTCCGGCGGTGTGTGCGGCGTGAACCAGCCGCCTCCGCCGCCACCCCCAGAAGTGCCGTTGTCGGCAGACGTGGTGGTCGGAGCGTCCATGCTGTGCCTCGCCTCGAACATCTTTCGGTCGATCTGCGCACCTCCTCTCGGAAGATGCCTGCCTTCCCCCGCGGACTGCTTACTTCGCCCCGTTCCGTCCTGTCGGCCAATGCGGCCACATTGAACCGCGTCATCACGCACTCCGTGGACAAGTGAGCCGAGAATGTGACATTGGCCGCACTACTGCCATCGCAGCATCTCACTCAGCATCAACGGCCCGGTCACGTAACCACAAATGCGGGTCTTCGATCTCTCTGTCCCGTTAGGCTGTATTGCCCTGTGTTCACCCCGGCGGAATATGCGGACACCCTCTCGGGCATCCCGCTGTCGGACACGAACCGGAGTCGACCATACCGGCCACTGTCCGAGGCACAAGTCCCGGCTTCCTTACGTCAGGAATTGAGTGGGAGACGTCCTGTCAATCGTCTCAATTGCCGGACGGGGCACGCCAATTCATAGGCATCCCGTAGATCCCGCCCGCCGCAGGAATGGGTGGCCAGGCACTCCAGATGCCGGTCCGCGACAGCCACCTTGGCCACCGCGCTCAGAACCCCCGCCGAATCCGCCGGCTCGGTGAACGGCGCCGTCGGAAACCGTGATCCGTACGCCGCGTGTGCGCCCCATACGGTCAGCCGCTCCACAAAGAACGAGGGCAAGAGGGAAACCACGGCGCAGTGGTCAGATCTGCACGGGCACCGACGAACCGTGCAGCAACGTCCCGTTCAGGTTGAAGAGATGAAGTCCCGCCATGTACGCCGAGGCTAGTACGCGGGGTTACTCCCGCTGTCAGACGCCCCTGGCGCTGACGCCCGGCACCGTGTTTCACGTGAAACTAAGCCGCCCCGCACGCCGGGCCAACCTCGTCGTCCATGTAGCCGCGTCCGCCTGCTGGCTCGGGCTCACGCTCGGGCTGCTCGCGCTGGGGATCACCGCGACCACCACCGGGTCCGCGGCGACCGTGGAGGCCTCTGTCCGCGCCATGAAGACCTTCGCCGACTGGCTCCTGCTCCCCCTCGCGTTCCTCACGTTCCTCAGTGGCCTGGTGCTGTCCCTGGGCACGCCATGGGGACTGGCGAGGCATCGGTGGGTCTACATCAAGTTCTGGCTGACCCTGGCCACGGTCACGGCCACCGTCTTCGCCCTGCGCCCCGGGGTCGACTCCGCGGTCACCGCTGTGTCCGCCGGTGGGCCACTGCCCGATCCCGGTGACGTCCTCTTCGGGCCGATCGTCTCGCTGTCCGCGTACCTCTTCATGACGGTGATCTCGATCTCCAAGCCCTGGGGGCTGACCCGACGCGGGCAAAAGATCCGTACGGCTGCCCGCAAACCGGTGGACGTCGGAGCCACCGGTCGGACAGCCTGACCTGCGTGTCGACTTCTTCCCCTGCCGCTCTGCCCATTCGCCGTCTGACGCCTCGCGATCTCTCCGCCTGCGCCGACCTCTCCGAGAACCGGGGCTGGCCCCGCGAGGAACACAAGTGGGGTCTGCTGCTCGCGGCGGGCACGGGCTACGGGATCGACGATCCCGGCGGAGGCCTGGTCACCGCGTGCATCGTGACCGCCTACGGGCGGCCTGACCAGCCCGATCTGGCAGCGATCGGCATGGTGCTGGTCGCCGAACGGCATGCCCGCCAGGGCATCGGGCGCCGGCTCATGCGACATGTCATGGCCGAGCTGGGGACTACCCCACTGACCCTGCACGCCACACCGTACGGCCGCCCCCTCTACGAGGAACTGGGCTTCAAGACTGTCGGACGGGCCGATATGGTCCGCGGCCACTTCGTTCCCGGCGGCCCGGAGCCCAAGGTCGCCACCCGTCCGGCCACGGCTGGCGACCTCGCCGCGATCCTCCACCTCGACGAGGAGGTCTTCGGCACAGACCGGACGCACATGATCACGCGACTGCCCGCCTTCTCCGACCAGTTGCACGTCGCGGAGGAGGACGGCCGGATCATCGGGTACGCGGCGGCCTGGCCCAACATGGACAGCCATGTCGTGGGCCCGCTGATCGCGCGGGACACCGAGGCGGCGAAGGCGCTCATCATCTCGCTGGCCTCACGCACCGACCGCCCACTGCGCACCGACATCGATGTACGGCATGAGGAGTTGCTCGCATGGGTGAATGAGCGCGGGCTCACCTCCCTGAGTTTCAACGCGGTCATGACGTACGGCATCGGAGAGTTGCCCGGCGACTGGACAAGGCGGTTCGCTCCCCTCACCGTTGCCGCGGGCTGAACCGCTGGCCGCGAAAACGATGAATCGTTCGGTTCCTGAAGGGCCGGTTTACCTAGGACAGGTCCCAGGCGTGTCCTAGGCGATGGCCTTCACCGCTGCGGTGGCGAAGGCGTGGTCCTGCTCCGGCGCGCCGACTCCGATCGCGCCGATCAGGCGACCGTCACGGTGGACCGGGACACCGCCCGCGATGAACAGGAGCGGGCGGTCGAGCGCCGTCGGCAGGGTGTGGAAGGGCCCTCCGGGCTGGACGGCGTCGACGAGGTCTGCGGTGGAGGTGTCGAGCTGCAGCGCCGTGTAGGCCTTACGGGTGCTGGTCTCGCCCGAGATCAGCACCGCTCGGTCATCCCGCTGGAAGGCGAGCAAGTGGCCGCCCGCGTCGAGGACCGTGACACTGACCGTGACGTCGCCGGCTTCCGCGGCACGACGGGCGGCTGCGACGAGAACCTCGGCGTCCTGGATGGTCAGCGGGGTGACGGTGGTGCTGCTCATGAGGGGTTTCTCCTTGCGAGGTGTACTGCGTCTGTGTGGGGGATGCCTGCTGGTCGGAAACATGCCCGGCCCCTCAGTTGTGGACGACGGACCGCTGCTTCACGGACTGCGCCTGCTCCGCCCCGGTGACGACCTGATCGGCCGCGTGGTCGGCCGAGTCGGCACGGCGCTCCAGAGCGGCCGAGAGGACGGCGAGGAGCAGCGCGGCGGCGGCCAGGACGGCGCCGACCCAGTTGGGGGCGGTGTACCCCAGGCCTGCGGCGATCACGACGCCACCGAGCCAGGCCGACAGGGCGTTGCCGAGGTTGAAGGCGCCGATGTTCACGGCGGAGGCGAGCGTCGGGGCGCCGTGTGCCTGATCGAGCACCCTCTTCTGCAACGGCGGAACGGCGGCGAACCCGAGGGCGCCGATCAGCACGATGGTCACTGCCGCTGCGATCTTGTTGTGCGCGGTGAGAGTGAACAGGGCGAGGACGACAGCGAGGGAGCCCAGTGACACGTACAGCATCGGCATCAGGGCGCGGTCGGCGAACCTGCCACCGACGAGGTTGCCGCCCACCATGCCGAGGCCGAAGAGGACGAGCAGCCAGGTGACGGAGCCGTCGGCGTAACCGGCGACCTGCGTCATCATCGGCGCGATGTAGGTGATCGCCGCGAAGACTCCGCCGAAGCCGAGGACGGTCATCGCCATGGCGAGCAGGACCTGGACGTTCTTGAAGGCGGCCAGTTCGTGACGCAGTCGCACGCCTTGCGGCTTGGGCATGTCGGGCACCAGCTTGGCGATGCCCGCCAGGCCGAGGACGCCCAGTGCGGCGACGACCGTGAAGGTGACGCGCCAGCCGACGGACTGTCCGATGAGAGTGCCCAGCGGTACGCCGACGACGTTGGCGACGGTCAGGCCGGTGAACATCATCGCGATGGCGCCGGCCTTCTTGTCCGGCGCGACGAGGTCGGCGGCGACGACCGCACCGATGCCGAAGAAGGCACCGTGCGCGAGCGAGGCGACCACGCGTCCGATCAGCATGACGGAGAACGTGGGGGCGACGGCGGAAAGCAGGTTGCCGACGATGAACAGTCCCATCAGCAGCATCAGTATCCGCTTGCGGGACATTTTGGTGCCGAGCGCGGTCATGAGGGGCGCGCCGAACATGACTCCGAGCGCGTAGCCGGTCACGAGGAGCCCCGCGGTGGGGATGGAGACACCGAAGTCACCCGCGATCTCGGGCAGCAAGCCCATGATCACGAACTCGGTGGTTCCGATTCCGAAGGCCCCGATCGCGAGGGCCAGAAGCGCGAGAGGCATGAGGGGAGTACCTTCCCAGAAGATTGCAGGAGCGCTTAACGCGTGCCAACAATAATTGCAGACGCGGGTTAAATGCAAGAGCGGTATATTTCGGCCGTGCCCTATCCTGGTGTCAGCCGCTCGGTGACGGAGGAAATGCCATGACAGCGACGGACCCCGCACTCACCGCTCTCGCTCAGGGGTGGTGCGCCCTTTCTCTGCTGCACGGGAGGATCGAGGCGCACATCGAGCGGGCCTTGCAGACCAAGCACGGCCTGAGCGTGCGTGAGTACTCGCTCCTCGATGTCCTCAGCCGCCAGCACGACGGCGACGGCGGCCATCTACAGATGAAGCAGGTCGCCGACGCGGTCGTCCTCAGCCAGAGCGCCACCACTCGCCTGGTGACCCGGCTCGAGGACCGCGGCCTGCTTGCGCGCTACCTGTGCCCCACCGACCGCCGGGGCATCTACACGAATGTCAGCGAGGCGGGGCTCCAGCTCCTGGAGGAGGCCCGGCCGTCCAACGACGCGGCACTGCGCGAGGCACTGGACGAAGCGGCCAAGAACCCCGAGCTGGCTCCTCTGGTTCGCGCCGTGGAGTCGGCGAGCGCTCCCACTCCCGCGTAGGCAACAGGCTCGAAGCAGTGTTCTGCCTAGGCTGTCGTCATGGGAGATCTTGAAATACGCCCCGCAGTCGCGGACGACGTCCCCGCGATCGTCGCGATGCTCGCCGACGACCCGCTGGGCGCGCAGCGCGAGTCACCGGACGACCTGGCCCCGTATCTGACTGCGCTGGAACGCCTCAGCGGCGATCCGAACCAGCACCTGGTCGTCGCCGTGCGCGAGGGCCGTGTCGTGGGCACCCTCCAGCTCACCATCGTTCCCGGACTGGCCCGCAAGGGAGCGACCCGCGCGATCATCGAAGCCGTGCGTGTGCACGCCGACGAGCGAGGCAGCGGTCTGGGCACCCGCTTCATCGAGTGGGCCGTGGACCGTTCCCGAAGCGAAGGCTGCCAGCTGGTGCAGCTGACCTCAGACGCCACGCGGACAGACGCTCACCGGTTCTACGAACGTCTCGGTTTCACGGCATCGCACGTCGGGTTCAAGCTGCAGCTCTGAGTCGCGTGACGCTGACGACGGATCCATGGGTCACGGTGTGACGGGGGCGTTGTTTCACGTGAAACAACGCCCCCGTCACACCACACCGAGCGACGTTCCGAGAGGGTGACTACTTGATCCCGCGCCATCCCTCGGGGTCCACCCCACCCGGGATCGGCAGGCCCTCGCCGTACGGCTGCCGCGTGAACACGAACGACCCGAGGTCCAGGTGGCTCACCGACCCGTCGGGGCCCTCAACGGCCCGTAGCGGCTCGCCTGCGTAGTAGCCGTCGAGCCCCGTCCAGGACCCGTCGGCCTTGACCCGAAAACGAGACCGTCGGCCGTTGCCCGACAACGGCCCGAGCGTGACGTCCCCGTCGGCTGTGAGACGCAGCGCGAAAGCGTGTGTCCCCCAGTACCACGGTCCGACCAAGTCGAGTACCGACCGGTCGACTTCGGTCAAGGGCCGCCACGGCTCGGGGATTCGAGGCTCGGCCTCCGCGACGATACGTACGAGGTCGGCGGCGACCGTCGACACCGGCGGGCCCGAGGTGCAGTTGACGAGTACGACGGCGGCCAGGTCGTCCTTAATGCTGATCATGAGCCCTGCGAGAAAGCCCGGGAGGGAACCGCCGTGCCCCACCAGGGTCCGGCCGTCCCGGTGCTGAATCTGCATCCCGAGGCCGTACGCAGCACCGGCAGCCACTTCCTCCACTTCGGCCGGAGCGGCGGGCGTACGCATCTCCCGCACGGACTCCGCGCTCAACACCCGGTCGTCACCTTGGGCGAGGAAGACGGCAAAGCGCGCCAGGTCGCCGCTGGTCGACCAGAGCTGGCCGGCCGGCGCCATCCGCCCCAAATCCTCACTCGGCTCGGGAAGCATCACGTCCGCCCAGGGGTGCACGGCCCAGCCGCCCGCATGAGGCGCCCGCGGTTGTCCGCTCGTCCGGTGCAGTCCCAGCGGCTCGAGCACCTCGCTCCGCAGGACCTCCTCCCACGGGGCGCCCCGCAACTCCTCGACCAACGCGCCCAGCAATGTGTAGCCGGGGTTCGAATAATGGAACCGTCGGCCGAGCGGATGCCGGTACGGCTGCTCGCCCAGTACATCGGCCAGTTCGGGGCGCAGTGATCCGGGAGTCCGTTCCCACCAGGGGCTGGGCGACTCGGCAGCCAACCCGCCAGTGTGTGCGAGGAGTTCGACGATCGTCGCCTCCCCCGCGCCCGTACCCGGAAGATGTTTCTCCAGCGGATCGCCCAGGTCGAGCACGCCCTCGTCGCGCAGCCGCAGAACCAGGACGGCGGTGAACGTCTTGGTGATCGAGCCGATGCGGTACTGCACATTCTCGTCGGGTCCGTGCCCGTCCACCGAGGTACGGGACCCGTGCCATACCGCCTTCCCGCCGCGCACGACCGCAGCCGCCAACGACGGCGCCCGTCCTTCCGTCTGAGCGGTGGCGATTCTGTGCAGCAGGGCACGGCGCGTGGCGGGAAGCAGCTCTTCCGCAGATGTCGTCGTCATGGCCCAAGTCCACCTGCCCCGACGTCTCACGTCGAGCGCATTTGCCGCCGGGCGGGGTGGTTCTCAGCTCTCCCTGTGCGTCGGCTCAGGAGCGGTGCGGCCAAGGACCGGCCCGCGATCGAGCTGTTCTTCGAGTTGCTCGACGAGTTCCGTGCCGAACAGGGCCAGCCGGGGGCCTAGGGCTCGCCTAGGGGGTGCATCACCCCAAAGGGTGAGAGCCCCGACCAGCAAGTCTCACGGAGACGGTACGGGCGGATATCAGGTCTGCGCCATGTCCACGAAGCGCGAGTAGTGGCCCTGGAAGGCGACCGTGATGGTGGCCGTCGGGCCGTTTCGGTGCTTGCCCACGATGATGTCCGCCTCGCCCGCGCGCGGCGACTCCTTCTCGTAGGCGTCCTCGCGGTGCAGCAGGATCACCATGTCCGCGTCCTGCTCGATGGAGCCGGATTCACGTAGGTCGGAGACCATCGGCTTCTTGTCGGTGCGCTGCTCGGGACCACGGTTCAGCTGCGACAGCGCGATGACGGGCAACTCCAGCTCCTTGGCCAGCAGCTTCAGGTTTCGCGACATGTCCGAAACCTCCTGCTGCCGGCTCTCGGAGCGCTTGCCGCCCGACTGCATCAGCTGCAGATAGTCGATGATCACGAGCTTCAGGTCGGCGCGCTGCTTGAGTCGGCGGCACTTGGCACGGATCTCCATCATCGAAAGGTTCGGGGAGTCGTCGATGTAGAGCGGAGCGGCCGAGACGTCCGGCATCCGGCGTGCGAGCCGGGTCCAGTCCTCGTCGGTCATCGTGCCGGAGCGCATGTGGTGCAGGGCCACGCGCGCCTCGGCGGACAGCAGACGCATGGCGATCTCGTTGCGGCCCATTTCGAGCGAGAAGATCACGCTCGGCATGTTGTGCTTGATCGAGCAGGTTCGGGCGAAGTCCAGCGCCAGCGTCGACTTACCCATGGCGGGACGAGCCGCGATGATGATCATCTGGCCGGGGTGCAGGCCGTTCGTGAGCTGGTCGAGGTCGGTGAAGCCGGTCGGCACTCCGGTCATCTCCCCCGACCGCGAACCGATCGCCTCGATCTCGTCGAGCGCGCCCTCCATGATGTCGCCGAGCGGCAGATAGTCCTCGGTCGTGCGCTGCTCGGTGACCGCGTAGATCTCGGCCTGGGCGCTGTTGACGATCTCGTCCACGTCACCGTCGGCCGCATATCCCATTTGCGTGATGCGTGTGCCGGCCTCAACCAGGCGGCGCAGAACCGCGCGCTCATGGACGATCTCCGCGTAGTACTCGGCGTTGGCCGCCGTCGGGACCGTCTGCACGAGGGTGTGCAGATACGACGCGCCGCCGACCTTGGTGATCTCGCCGCGCTTGGTGAGCTCGGCGGCGACCGTGATCGGGTCGGCCGGCTCGCCCTTGGCATAGAGGTCGAGAATCGCGCCGTAGACGGTCTCGTGCGCGGGCCGGTAGAAGTCGTGGCCCTTGAGCACCTCGACGACATCGGCGATGGCGTCCTTCGAGAGCAGCATGCCACCGAGGACGGACTGTTCGGCATCGAGGTCCTGCGGCGGGACGCGCTCGAAGGACGAGCCCGCGCCGTCCCAGGCACTGTTGTCCGAACCGCGGTCGTGCTGATCCTCTCGACCCCGGCCCCCACCATCGCGGCGCTGGCGGGAGACGGGCAGACGGTCACTGGGACCGCTGTCGGCCCACGGGTCGTCCAAGGGCTCGGAAATACTCACCGGGCCACCTCCTCCCGTCCGCCGAGCGGACCTCGCCGTGCCCCTCATTCCTACGGCACGACACTGACAAATGAGACGCCCAACTCCGGTTCTGACGCGTCGGTTTTGCGAGGTTTCCGCAGACGGAGGAGGGAGAGGGTGCCGCACCACGGTAGGCCCGTCGGCACCGTCAGCCAATCTGGTTATCCACAGGCCATGTGGACGACGGCCCCGATGCTGTGGAGAACCCCGCAAAACCTGTGCACGACCCGGTGGACAGGCCTGTGAACAAGCACTCAGCTTCTTTTCGCCATGGCCTCTGACCTGTGTTTATCCCATCCACCGGCTGTGCAGAAGAAAAACTTTTCGCGTCAGCCCAAGATCTGCGCGAATGGCACGCGGCAAGGCATCGCACGAGTTTGCCAGTAAGGGTCTATGAGCACTTGCATCTCTTACCTGTGGAAGATTACATTGATGTGCATGACACAGGCTCCCGCGGCCCCCAGGGCCACCCGGCGTCGGCACGATCGCGAGATCGTCGCACTGGCCGTTCCGGCCTTCGGCGCACTCATCGCCGAGCCTCTTTTCCTCATGGCCGACACCGCCATCGTCGGCCATCTCGGCACCGCGCAACTCGCCGGTCTCGGAGTCGCTTCCGCCCTCCTCGCCACAGCCGTCAGCATCTTCGTCTTCCTCGCGTACGCCACCACGGCCGCTGTCGCCCGACGGGTCGGCGCGGGAGACCTTCAGGCCGCCATCCGCCAGGGCATGGACGGCATCTGGCTCGCCCTGATGCTCGGCGCCGCCGTCATCGCCGTTGTTCTGCCCACCGCACCCTCACTGGTGGAACTCTTCGGGACCTCGGAGACCGCCGCCCCCTACGCCATCACCTATCTTCGTATCTCGGCGCTCGGAATCCCCGCGATGCTCGTCGTCCTCGCTGCCACCGGAGTTCTGCGCGGCCTACAGAACACGAGGACACCGCTCTACGTCGCCATCGCGGGATTCGTCGCCAACGCCGTGCTCAACGTGGGTCTCGTCTACGGAGCAGACCTCGGCATCGCCGGCTCCGCCTGGGGCACCGTCATCGCCCAGTTCGGTATGGCCGCGGCGTACCTTGTCGTGGTGGTCCGGGGGGCACGCAAGCACGGTGCTTCTCTACGGCCCGACGCGGCCGGGATACGCGCCTCAGCCCAGGCCGGTGCACCGCTACTCGTCAGGACCCTTTCGCTGCGCGCAATCCTCATGATCGCGACCGGCGTCGCCGCCCGCCTCGGAGACGCCGACATCGCGGCCCATCAGATCATCCTGTCCCTGTGGACCCTGTTCGCCTTCGCGCTCGACGCCATCGCCATCGCGGGGCAAGCCATCATCGGACGCTATCTCGGCGCGGGCGACACCCAAGGGGCCCGTGTCGTCTGCCGCCGCATGGTGGAGTGGGGCATCGCCGTCGGCGTCGTGCTCGGTGGCCTGGTCATCGCCTTCCGCCCCCTTTACCTCCCACTGTTCACCAGCGACTCAGCCGTCCACGACATAGCGTTGCCCGCTCTGCTCATGGTGGCGCTCTCCCAGCCGATCTGCGGCATCGTCTACGTCTTGGACGGCGTTCTGATGGGTGCGGGGGACGGCCCGTACCTCGCGCGCGCCATGCTGCTTACCCTGGCGGTCTTCGCGCCGGTGGCGCTGCTCATACCCGCCTTCAGTGGCGGGCTCACCGCCGTCTGGGCTGCGATGACCCTCATGATGACCGTACGCATGCTGACTCTGTGGCTACGCACCCGCTCGGGCCGCTGGATCGTCACGGGCGCTACGCGCTGACTGTTTCACGTGAAACGGGATCGCCCACGTTTCACGTGAAACGAGAAAACGGGCCCCGCCACAACGGCGCTGCCCTGCTGGTTCGCTGGCTGGCTGGTTCGCCTCGTTTCACGTGAAACAGGACGTCGACCCGTACAGAGGTCGACCCGTACAGAACCGCCCTTCTCAGCCCAGCAGCCCATACAGCCCGGCAGCCCGGCAGCCCGGCAGCCCGGCAGCCCAAGTCTGGTGAAGACCCGAGCCATATGAAGAAGGGCCGCACCCACGCGGGGTGCGGCCCTTCTCTCAGTTCTGCCGAGCGCAGCGATCAGGCTGCGACAACCTCGATGTTGACCTTGGCGGCAACCTCGGGGTGCAGACGCACAGACGTCTCGTGGGCGCCCAGCGTCTTGATCGGCGCGCCCAGCTCGATGCGGCGCTTGTCGACCTCGGGGCCACCGGAAGCCTTGATCGCCGAAGCGACGTCGGCCGGGGTGACGGAACCGAAGAGACGACCGGCGTCGCCGGAGCGGACGGACAGGCGGACCTTGACGCCTTCGAGGCGGGCCTTGATCTCGTTGGCCTGCTCGATCGTCGCGATCTCGTGGATCTTGCGAGCACGACGGATCTGCTCGACGTCCTTCTCGCCACCCTTGGTCCAGCGGATAGCGAAGTTCCGCGGGATCAGGTAGTTGCGAGCGTAACCGTCCTTGACGTCGACGACGTCGCCCGCGGCACCGAGGCCGGAGACCTCGTGGGTGAGGATGATCTTCATGAGTCGGTCACCCTTCCCTTATCGCGCGGTGGAGGTGTAGGGCAGCAGCGCCATCTCACGGCTGTTCTTCACGGCCGTGGCGACGTCACGCTGGTGCTGCGTGCAGTTGCCGGTCACGCGGCGGGCACGGATCTTGCCGCGGTCGGAAATGAACTTCCGCAGCATGTTCGTGTCCTTGTAGTCCACGTACGTGACCTTGTCCTTGCAGAATGCGCAGACCTTCTTCTTCGGCTTGCGCACAGGCGGCTTCGCCATGTGTGTCTCTCCTGTGTGATCAAGAAGTGTGGGTACGACCCACCCTCGGCGCTGGGCCTAGAAGGGGGGTTCGTCCGAGTAGCCGCCACCGGAACCGCCGGAGCCGCCGGAGCTTCCGCCCCAACCGCCGCCACCGCCACCGGAAGCGTCGGAGCCGCCGGCCTGGTTGCCGCCGCCGGCAGGAGCGCTGGTCGCCCAGGGGTCGTCGGCGGGAGCACCGCCGCCGCCCTGCTGCTGACCGCCGCCGGAGCCTCCGCCCCAGCTGCCGCCCTGCTGACCGCCGCCACCGCCGCCGCTGTAACCGCCCTGGCCACCTCGGCCGGTGGTCTTGGTGACCTTGGCCGTGGCGTTCTTCAGGCTGGCGCCGACTTCCTCGACGTCCAACTCGTAGACCGTGCGCTTGACGCCCTCACGGTCCTCGTAGGACCGCTGCTTCAGCCGGCCCTGCACGACGACGCGCATGCCTCGCTGAAGCGACTCGGCGACGTTCTCCGCCGCCTGACGCCAGACCGAGCAGGTCAGGAACAGGCTTTCGCCGTCCTTCCACTCATTGGTCTGACGGTCGAAGGTGCGGGGAGTGGACGCGACACGGAACTTCGCGACCGCCGCACCGGACGGGGTGAAGCGCAGCTCGGGGTCATCGACAAGATTGCCGACGACCGTGATGACGGTCTCGCCTGCCATGGGGGAACCTCTCGGCGGGTTTGCTGCTGGCTGCTTGGTGCTGCTACTCGATGCCCGAGATCAGCTGAGCTGGAAAGCTCAGTGGGTCTCGGGACGGAGGACCTTGGTCCGGAGGACCGACTCGTTCAGGTTCATCTGGCGGTCGAGTTCCTTCACGACCGCAGGCTCGGCCTGCAGGTCGATGACCGAGTAGATGCCCTCGGGCTTCTTCTTGATCTCGTACGCGAGACGACGACGGCCCCAGGTGTCGACCTTCTCGACCTTTCCGTTCGCCTCACGGACGACGGAGAGGAAGTTCTCGATCAGCGGCGAGACAGCACGCTCTTCGAGATCGGGGTCGAGGATGACCATCACTTCGTAGTGACGCATGTATAACCCACCTCCTTTGGACTCAGCGGCCACGGTCGATCCGTGGCAGGAGGGTTGTGATGCGTTCGCAACGGTATCGGCCGCCACTGACAATCGGACCGCCGATCAACGAACTGAGCGAAGGACCATGCCATGGTCTGAGTGGTCTGGGCAGACACCGGTGCAGAGGGTACAGAGTACCCGCTCGTCGCCTTCCGGTTGAAATCAGGGGCCGGTGAGCGTCAGTCTGTACACATCGGGTGTGTATGGCGCTACGATGCGCCGCCTTCCGCAGGAGGTGCCACATGGCACAGGCATTGCGATCCAACACCGCCGGTTCCCTCTTCGCCACCGACAACAAGCCGCATCCGCTCCAGCACGCGCTGCTCGCCGTGACGCTGGTCCTCGGGGTGACGGCCTTCGTCTCCGCGATGTTCCACAGTCTCCATCTGCTCAGTTCCTGGGCAGGACTGGTGGGGATCATCACGGGCGCGTACGGACAGTTCGTGTCCGAGACGACCAGGGAACGCTTCGGGCTGGTCCTGGGTCTGGGTGCCTCCGCCGTGGGCTTCTTCCTCGGTATGGCACACGGCGGTCTCTTCGGCGGCGTCATCGGCTGACGGCAGCGGGGAGTCGGTGGCCCCCGGCGGCCCTCCCGACTCCCGGCCACCCGTCGACAACATCTCCGGCTGCCCCGTCCGCGTATCGGTCTGGGCCCGGGACGCATACGGCCAGTCAGGGCGCTCTCAGGGCGCAGTAGGCTTCGGCGCGAGAGCCGGAGCCCCTGTATCCATGGGGACAGACCAGCCCGAGGAGCACCCCGAATGAGTCTGACCCTGAGGACCATCAGCCGAGAGCAGCATCTGGCTTACCTCCAGAGCCTGCCCGCGGCCAGCCACATGCAGGTCCCGGCCTGGGCAGACGTCAAGGCGGAGTGGCGCTCCGAGAGCCTCGGATGGTTCGACAACAGGTCCGGCGAGATCGTCGGGGCCGGTCTGGTCCTGTACCGCCAGCTCCCCAAGATCAAGCGCTACCTCGCCTATCTGCCCGAGGGCCCGGTCATCAACTGGTTCGCGCCGAATCTGACCGACTGGCTGGATCCGATGCTCGCGCATCTCAAGCAGCAGGGCGCCTTCTCCGTGAAGATGGGCCCGCCGGTGATCATCCGGCGCTGGGAGGCCACTTCGATCAAGAGAGGCATCCAGGACCCGGATGTGAAGCGCCTGCGCGACATCGAGGCCGACTTCATCGAGCCGCGCGCCTTCGAGGTGGCCGACAAACTGCGGCGTATGGGCTGGCAGCAGGGCGAGGACGGCGGGGCGGGCTTCGGCGACGTACAGCCCCGCTACGTCTACCAGGTGCCGCTGGCCAACCGGTCGCTGGAGGATGTCCACAAGGGCTTCAACCAGCTCTGGCGGCGCAACATCAAGAAGGCCGAGAAGGCCGGCGTCGAGGTCGTCCAGGGCGGCTATCAGGACCTGGAGGAGTGGCAGCGCCTCTACGAGATCACGGCTCTGCGCGATCATTTCAGGCCACGACCGCTCTCGTACTTCCAGCGTATGTGGACGGCTCTCAACGCCGAGGACCCCAACCGCATGCGGCTGTACTTCGCGCGGCACGAGGGTGTGAACCTGTCGGCCGCGACGATGCTGGTCGTCGGCGGGCACGTCTGGTACTCCTACGGCGCCTCCGACAACATCGGGCGGGAGGTCCGGCCCTCGAACGCGATGCAGTGGCGGATGCTGCGCGACGCCTACGCGCTCGGCGCAACCGTCTACGACCTGCGCGGCATCTCCGACTCGCTGGACGAGACGGACCACCTTTTCGGCCTCATCCAGTTCAAGGTGGGTACTGGCGGGCAGGCTGCCGAATACCTCGGCGAGTGGGACTTCCCGCTCAACAAGCTGCTTCACAAGGCGCTCGACATCTACATGTCGCGCCGCTGACGCACCAGAATTCGTCTTGGTCCCCCCGACATACGCTGCATACGCTGCTACACCGCTGCCACGAGAAAGGTTCCAGGTCCGGACATGGCGCTCACGCTCTACGTCGACACCGCACGCTGGCGGGCGCACCACAAGCACGTGTCCGAGCAGTTCCCGGGGCTCGTGCCCGTCTGCAAGGGGAACGGCTACGGCTTCGGCCAGGAACGGCTCGCCGACGAGGCCACCCGCCTGGGCTCGGACATCCTGGCCGTCGGCACGACCTACGAGGCGGCGCGGATCAAGGACTGGTTCGGCGGCGACCTGCTGGTGCTGACGCCGTTCAGACGGGGCGAGGAGCCCGTACCGCTGCCCGACCGCGTCATCCGTTCCGTTTCCTCCATCGACGGCGTGTACGGCCTCGTGGGCGCCCGTGTCGTCATCGAGGTCATGTCCTCCATGAAGCGACACGGAGTGAGCGAGCGGGACCTGCCCCAGCTGCACGCCGCCATCGAGAACGTGCGGCTCGAGGGCTTCGCGATCCACCTGCCCCTGGACCGTACCGACGGCTCGGACGCCGTCGAGGAGGTCATCGGCTGGATGGACCGGCTGCGCGCGGCACGGCTGCCGCTGCACACCATGTTCGTCAGCCATCTCAAGGCGGATGAGCTCGCCCGGCTGCAGCAGCAGTTCCCGCAGACCCGGTTCCGGGCCCGTATCGGCACGCGGCTGTGGCTGGGGGACCACGACGCCACCGAGTACCGCGGAGCCGTCCTGGACGTCTCCGCCGTGGCCAAGGGCGACCGTTTCGGCTACCGCCAGCAGAAGGTCGCCTCGGACGGCTGGCTGGTCGTCGTGGCAGGCGGTACGTCGCACGGAGTGGGCCTGGAAGCCCCGAAGGCCCTGCACGGCGTCATGCCACGTGCCAAGGGCGTCGCCCGGGCCGGCCTCGCCACGGTCAACCGGAACCTCTCGCCGTTCGTCTGGGGCGGCAAGCAGCGCTGGTTCGCGGAGCCCCCGCACATGCAGGTCTCGATCCTCTTCGTGCCCTCGGACGCTCCCGAGCCGAAGGTCGGCGAGGAGTTGGTGGCCCATCTGCGGCACACCACCACGCAGTTCGACCGCGTGGTCGAGCGCTGACCTCGCGGAGCCGGCCCCGCGCCAGGCCCGAACACACGCGCAAGACCGGGCCCGAAAACACGCCAAAGTCCGGGTCCGCACACACGCCGAAGGCCGTACACGGGCTCCGTGTACGGCCTTCGGCGTGTGTGACCCACACCCTGTTCGCTCAGAGCGAACGCGAACTTCTGCCGGGTTCTCCGCCGCTGCCCCACTCCACGTACGGGCCCTCGAAGTGCGCCGCGTGTCGCGGCGGACGGGAGGCGGCGCCCAGGGCGAAGACGTCCTCCGCCCCGTCCAGCACACCGCCCGACGGGTCGTCGTCGCCGGAGCGGCGCACCAGGTCCCGTTCCGGCATGAGGATGTCGCGCACGATCACGGCGCAGAGGTACAGCGTCCCCAGCAGGTGGGCGGCGATGGCCAGTTGGTACCCCTCCTGGGGCAGCCCCTTGTGGGCGTCACCGCTGGTCGTGTAGGCGAGGTACATCCAGATCCCGAGGAAGTACGCGACCTCGCCCGCCTGCCAGATCAGGAAGTCCCGCCACTTCGGACGGGCCAGCACGGCGAGGGGAATGAGCCACAGTACGTACTGCGGCGAATAGACCTTGTTGGTGAGGATGAAGGCCGCCACGATCAGAAACGCCAGCTGGGCGAAGCGGGGCCGGCGCGGGGCGGTCAACGCGAGCGCCGCGACACCCACGCTGGAGACCAGCATCAGCACCGTGGCCAGCGTGTTGACGGTGTCGGTGACGAGCGGTGTCTCCATGCGCTGGGAAAGGATCAGCCAGAAGGAGCCGAAGTCGACGCCGCGCTCCTGGCTGAACGTGTAGAACTTCGACCAGCCCTCGGGCGCCAGCAGTATGACCGGAAGGTTCACGACCAGCCAGGATCCGGCGGCACCGAGCAGGGCCGTGCCGAACTCACGCCACCGGCCCGCCCGCCAGCAGAGCACGAACAGCGGTCCCAGCAGCAGCACCGGATAGAGCTTGGCGGCCGTGGCGAGCCCCAGGAGGACCCCGAAGGCCAGCGGACGGCTCCGTGCCCACATCAGCATCGCGGCGGCCGTCAGAGCGACCGCCAGCAGGTCCCAGTTGATGGTGGCGGTCAGCGCGAAGGCGGGTGCCAGAGCGACCAGCAGGCCGTCCCAGGGCCGCCGCCGGTGAGTTCGGGTCACACAGACGGCGATGACGGCCGTACAGGCCATCAGCATCCCGGCGTTGACCATCCAGTAGACCTGCTCCTGGTCCTGGATACTGCCGCTGCCCGGCGTGAGCCAGGAGGCGACCTCCATGAACACGCCGGTCAGCACCGGATACTCGAGGTACTCCATGTCGCCCTCGAGCTTGTCGAAGTACGGCACGAGCCCGTCGGCGAAGCCCCGCCCCTGGTAGAGATGCGGGATGTCCGAGTAGCAGGCATGCGTGTACTGGGAGCTCGCTCCGAAGAACCAGGCACCGTCGTAACAGGGCAGCTTCTGCACCATGCCGAGGGCGAACATGCCGATCGCGACGAGTGCGACGACCCGCACGGGAGTCCACCAGGACGTCCCTGCCAGCGCACGCCGCCCGAAGGGGCCTCCGAACAGCTCACTGCCGGTCGCGGCGACCGGGTCCTCCTTGGTCGGCCGCACCAGATCTGGCTCGTGCACGCTCGCGCGCGTCGTTTCTGCACTGGGCATGCCGCACATCCTGCCGTACGTGTCTGAGAAGCCGCCGGGGGCGGGCGGGTTCGGCCCCCGCCAGGCACCCGCCGGGGCAGCGCGGCCTGTACCTCGCAGGCGGACCTCTTGGAGCCGCCGTGGCCGCAGTCGTGGCTGCGGTCGTGGCTGCAGGGGAGACCTACCAGCCCATTCGTTCACGCTGCTCGTCGGATCCTGACCGTCCAAACACAGATGGCCGCCGACCGGAGTCGGCGACCACCTTGCGTCCGAGAGACCTCGACCGGCTAGCCCGAGGAACCTTGGATCAGACCACTGTTCCCGTTCCCTCTGCTGTTGCCCTCTTCTTCCTCGGATTCCGAGGCTGAGGCGCTCGGGCCCGCGTTCGTACCCCCGGCGTCGGACGAGCCGGTGTTGGCTCCACCGTCGTCCTGGCAGTCGAAGTCGAAGTCGGCACAGCTCTCACTCGTGGTGGGGCTCGGAGACGTCTCGCTCTCCGTCGGCGTGGGAGTCGGCGATCCGGTCTCTTCTTCTTCCTCCTCCGTCTGGGTGGGCGTGGGGATCACCGACGGGGTCGGGAGGTCGTTGACGACCTCGCCGATGTCCACGGGCGTCGGGAACTGCTCGACCTTCGCGTTCTTGAGCGCCTGCTCCATGTAGTCGTGCCAGATCTCGGCCGGGAACGAGGCACCGTGGATCTTGTCCTGGCCACCCGTTCCGTACATCTCCAGGAACTCGCGCTTCTTGTTGGACTCGTCGTCGTCCATGCGGTACATGGAGACCGCGGTCGAGAGCTGCGGGGTGTATCCGACGAACCAGGCGGACTTGTTGCCGTCGGTCGTACCGGTCTTGCCCGCCACCGGCCGGTTGTTCAGCCTCGCCGGCTTACCGGTGCCCTCGTCCACGACGGTCTTGAGGACGTCGGTGACGTTGTCGGCGACCTCCGGAGTGAAGGCCAGCTTCGTCTTGGCCTTGTTCTCGTGCTGGAAGACCGTTCCGTCCTTGTCGGTGATCTCGTCGACCGAGTACGGCTCGTTCTGCTTGCCGCTCGCCGCGAAGGTGGCGTACGCACCCGCCATCCGGATCGCGCTCGGGTCGGAGGTACCGATGGAGAAGGACGGGACGCTGGCGCTGGCCAGGCTGCCTTCCTTGATGCCCGAGTCCATGGCGGACTCCCTGACCTTGTCGAGGCCCACGTCCATGCCGAGCTGGACGTACGCGGAGTTGGACGAGACCCTCATCGCCTCACGCAGGTCGATCCGGAAGCTGGGCGGGTTGTAGTCCTCGTTACCGTCGTTCCGCTGCAGCCACTCCTTGTCGTCCTTGTCCTTCCAGACCGTCCCGTCGTAGTTCTCGATCTTCAGCTTGTTCTCGCCGCTGTAGATGCTCTTGGGAGAGACCTTCTTCCTCTCGTCCTGAGCCTGGGTCGGCTCCAGGTCGGGGTCGAGGATTCCCCACTTCATGGCAGCCGCGAGAACGAACGGCTTGAAGGTCGAACCGACCTGGGCACCGGTCTGGTCGGCGTTGTTGGTGAAGTGCTCGGTCGCGTCCGCACCGCCGTAGATGGCCTTGATGGCACCGGTCTCCGGCTCCACCGAGGCCCCGCCGAACTGGACGTGCTGGTCCGTCGCCGGGCGGGCCTTCGGCTTGATGTTCTTGTCCTGGACCTTCTTCACCGCGGCTTCGAGCTGCTTGACCTTCTTCTTGTCGAAGGTCGTGTGGATCTCGTAGCCGCCCTCCCGAAGCTGCTTCTCGGTGATGCCGGTCTTCTCGCTGTTGTTGACGATGTACGCCTTGGCGAGGTCGACGAGGTAGCCGACCTGGCCGCCCAGCTGGGCGTTCGACCGCGGGCTCTGGAGCTTGGGGAAGTCGGGGTACTCGGCCCTCTTCGCTTCCGTCAGATGCCCGTCCTTGACCATCTCGCCGAGGATCCAGCGCCACCGGGTCTCCGCGCGCTCACGGTTGGCAGCGGGCGTGGCGGACGGGTCGATCGACTCCGCGCCCGCCGGGTCGTAGTACGTGGCTCCCTTGAGCACCGCCGCCAGGAAGGCGCACTGGCTCGCGTTGAGGTCCTCGGCCTCCTTGTCGAAGTACGTACGCGCGGCGGCCTGGATTCCGTAGGCCCCGCGGCCGTAGTAGGCCGAGTTCAGGTAGCCGGCCATGATGTCGTCCTTGTCGACGTTGGCGCCGACCTTGATGGAGACGAAGAGCTCCTTGAACTTCCGCGAGAGCGTCTGCGACTGGTCCTCCAGCATGGCGTTCTTCACGTACTGCTGGGTGATCGTGGAGCCGCCCTGGGTCTGGCCGCCCTTGGCCATGTTGAACAGGGCCCGGCCGACACCCATGGGGTCGACGCCCCTGTCGCTCTCGAACGTCTTGTTCTCGGCCGAGATGACGGCGTAGCGCATCTCCTTGGGAATCCGGGAGTAGTCGATGATCTGCCGGTTGGTCTCACCACCGGTGGCGACCATCCGGGTTCCGTCGGACCAGTAGTAGACGTTGTTCTGCGCCTCCGCCGTCTTGGCTACGTCCGGAAGGCCCACCAACGCGTACGCGACTCCCGCGACCGCCATCATGCTTCCGAAGAAGCCGATGAACAGTCCCGTCACAAGCTTCCAGGACGGCACCCAACGTGCCGCCCCGTACTTGCCCGCACGCGGGTAGTCGATGATCCGCTTCTTCGGCGGTACGGACCCGCGCCCGCGGCCCCGGCCGGGGCCTGTGGGCCCGCCGGGGCCACCGCGTCGGCCGCCACCACCCTGGCCACCCTGCCCCGCGCCGTCGGCCGCTCTGCGTCGACCGCCGCTGCTGCTTCTCTGTGACGCCCGCCGGGCGTCGGCGCGGCTGCCGGGCAGGCGTTCCTCACCCCCCGAGCCATAGGAATCGGAAGGAGACTCGGTTTCGCCTCGCGGTGCCGCACGGCGGCCGGAGGACGAGCCGGTCTGACCGCGTCGAGACGCGGCACGTCCGCCGCCCTGCGGCTGCGGCGATTTGCGACGGTGCTCGCTCATCGAACGATTACTCCTCGGGCAGGCGCACCTGGGCGCACCTGGAAACGGCGGCTGGTTTCCGGTCCCCCCGAAGTACGGATGCGGTCGTTTTTACATTCATCCGTACCGCACCGAGGACAGAGACGTCCCCAGGCGTCACTCGGTTCCCGGTGGTTTGCATGGCGCACAGACTACGCACCGTCAAAACCAGCCTAGGGCCGAAGTTCACCCCAAATCGGGCAACTTACTTCTTAAGAATCGGTGATGTGACGCCGTTCACCGCTCCCCCTCTTGTCGCACGAGGAGGACCGATCTATCGTTCTGATGTATCGAGTCGATACATCAGCTCGGCATAAAGACCGTCACGGCAGGGCCGCGGCAGAGAGGAGGCGACAATGAGCCGGCGTTCCGGGATCCTTGAGTTCGCCGTCCTCGGCCTTCTCCGCGAGTCCCCGATGCACGGCTATGAGCTGCGCAAACGCCTCAATACGTCACTGGGTGTGTTCCGTGCCTTCAGCTACGGGACGCTCTACCCCTGCCTCAAGACGCTGGTCGCCAACGGCTGGTTGATCGAGGAGCCGGGGAACACCTCCGAGGACGCCCTCGCGGCCCCCCTCACAGGGCGCCGCGCCAAGATCGTCTATCGGTTGACGGCGGAAGGTAAGGAGCACTTCGAGGACCTGCTCTCGCAGACAGGTCCCGACGCGTACGAGGACGAGCACTTCGCTGCTCGTTTCGCCTTCTTCGGCCAGACGTCACGGGACGTACGGATGCGGGTCCTCGAAGGCCGCCGCAGCCGACTCGAGGAGCGCCTGGAGAAGATGCGCGCCTCGCTGGCGCGCACCCGGGAGCGCCTCGACGACTACACGCTTGAGCTCCAGCGCCACGGAATGGAGTCCGTGGAGCGCGAAGTGCGCTGGCTGAACGAGCTCATCGAGAGCGAGCGGGCAGGACGGGACCATCCGCGTCCCGGACCTGACGGCTCCGCTCAGCAGGACAACACATCTGGGGAGTCGGGCGGCCTGCCCCGGCCCGGGAGTACCCCCGGGCCGGATCCGTCCGATGACACTGCCACGTGAAGTCCGCTCAGGGCTTCACCGAGTACACACAGGGAGCAACCGGAATGGGTTCGGTTCGCGTAGCCATCGTCGGCGTGGGCAACTGCGCCGCCTCGCTGGTTCAGGGCGTCGAGTACTACAAGGACGCCGACCCGGCGTCCAAGGTGCCGGGCCTGATGCATGTCAAGTTCGGCGAGTACCACGTGGGTGACGTCGAGTTCGTCGCCGCCTTCGACGTCGACGCGAAGAAGGTCGGCCTCGACCTCTCGGACGCCATCGGCGCCAGCGAGAACAACACCATCAAGATCTGCGACGTCCCGAACAAGGGCGTCCCGGTCCAGCGCGGCCACACCCATGACGGGCTCGGCAAGTACTACCGCGAGACCATCGAGGAGTCGGCCGAGGCCCCGGTCGACGTCGTCAAGGTCCTCAAGGACCAGCAGGTGGACGTCCTCGTCTGCTACCTGCCCGTCGGTTCCGAGGACGCCGCGAAGTTCTACGCCCAGTGCGCCATCGACGCCAAGGTCGCGTTCGTCAACGCTCTGCCGGTCTTCATCGCCGGCACCAAGGAGTGGGCGGACAAGTTCACCGAGGCGGGCGTCCCGATCGTCGGTGACGACATCAAGTCGCAGGTCGGCGCCACCATCACGCACCGCGTGATGGCGAAGCTGTTCGAGGACCGCGGTGTCCGTCTTGAGCGCACCATGCAGCTCAACGTCGGCGGCAACATGGACTTCAAGAACATGCTGGAGCGCGACCGCCTGGAGTCCAAGAAGATCTCGAAGACGCAGGCCGTCACCTCGCAGATCCGCGACCGCGACATGGGCGCCGACAACGTCCACATCGGCCCGTCCGACTACGTGGCCTGGCTCGACGACCGCAAGTGGGCGTACGTCCGCCTTGAGGGCCGTGCCTTCGGTGACGTCCCGCTGAACATGGAGTACAAGCTCGAGGTCTGGGATTCCCCGAACTCCGCGGGTGTCATCATCGACGCCCTGCGCGCCGCGAAGATCGCCAAGGACCGTGGCATCGGTGGTCCGATCCTCTCCGCGTCGAGCTACTTCATGAAGTCCCCGCCGGTTCAGTACTTCGACGACGAGGCCTACGACAACGTCGAGAAGTTCATCAAGGGCGAGGTCGAGCGCTAGGGACCGCCCTGCGCACGGCTGTTGAGGGCCCCCGGAGCGTCGCTTCGGGGGCCCTCTCCCTGTGCGAGGCTGTAACCCATGGCTGTCGTAGGTGACCTGCGCGTACTCCTGCGCTTCCGGAACTTCCGGCGTCTGCTCGCCGTACGGCTGCTGTCCCAGGGCTCCGACGGGGTCTACCAGGTCGCGCTCGCCACGTATGTCGTCTTCTCGCCGGAGAAACAGACCTCGGCGGCCGCCATCGCCTCCGCGATGGCGGTCCTGCTCCTCCCGTACTCCCTCGTGGGCCCCTTCGCGGGCGTCCTCCTGGACCGCTGGCGACGCCGCCAGGTCTTTCTGTACGGGAACCTGCTGCGGGCGCTCCTCGCGTCCCTGACGGCCGTCCTGATGCTGAGCGGCGTGCCTGACTGGCTCTTCTACGCGTCCGCTCTGTGCGTGACCGCCGTCAACAGGTTCGTGCTGGCGGGCCTGTCCGCCGCCCTGCCCCGTGTCGTCGACCCCGAGCGCCTGGTGATGGCCAACTCCCTGTCACCCACGGCCGGAACACTCGCCGCGACCCTGGGCGGCGGTCTCGCGTTCGTCGTACGCATCGTCGGTTCCGACTCCGACGCGGCGGTCGTCCTGGTGGGAGCGGCACTGTACGTGTGCTCCGCGCTCGCCTCGCTGCGACTGGCCCCGGATCTGCTGGGGCCCGACCGACAGCTGGTGCGATCACGGCTGAGGACGGCAGTGCTCGGCACCGCACGCGGCCTGGCGGCGGGCGTACGTCATCTCACCGAGCCCGCGCGCCGAGAGGCCGCCTGGGCGCTGGCCGCGATGACGCTGATGCGGTTCTGCTACGGCGCACTGACGGTCATGGTGCTGATGCTCTGCCGGTACGCCTGGTCGTCCGGCCCTGATGACGACGGGCTCGCCCTTCTCGGCCTGGCCGTGGGGGTCTCCGGAGCGGGGTTCTTCGCCGCGGCCGTGCTGACGCCGACGGGAGCGAACCGGCTCGGGCCCAGCGGCTGGATCGTCGTCTGTGCCGGTTCCGCCGCGGTTCTGGAACCGGCGCTGGGCCTCCCGTTCGCCGAAGTCCCCCTACTGATCGCGGCCTTCGTCCTGGGCCTGACCACTCAGGGCGCGAAGATCGCCACGGACACCATGGTCCAGTCGTCCGTCGACGACGGCTTCCGTGGCCGGATCTTCGCCGTCTACGACGTCCTGTTCAACGTCGCCTTCGTCGGCGCCGCAGCGGTGGCCGCCCTGATACTGCCTCCCGACGGCCGCTCCGTGGCACTTGTGGTCACAGTGGCCGTTATCTACGGGGCAGTTGCTGCTGCTATGGCCCGCTTTGAGCGCCAGTAAGTGTCACATCAATGACACAGAGGCACTCCCGGGCTACGGAGTTGCCAGTGGGGCCCGGTAGCTTACGTGGGTCTTATTTCGCGCCATGCGCTTCTACGTTCCAGGGGGACCCACCAAGTGACCACTCCGCCGCCTCAGGGCCAGCCACCCCAGGGCCAGAATCCGTTCGCTCAGGGCCAGCCTCCGCAGGGTCAGCCGCCGCAGGGAAACCCTTACGGACAGCAGCCCCCGCAGGGCTACCCGACGCAGCCGAACGCTCCGTACGCCCCAGTCCCGCCCGAGCCGCCGAAGCGCAACGTCAAGAAGTACGTGCGTATAGGGATCGTCGTGGTCGCGCTCATAGTCGCCGGCGCCAGCTGGCTGGCGAGCCGTGACGATGCCCAGAGCGCCAAGGTCGGCGACTGCATGAGCATCGGCAACCCGGACAGCACCACCGACCCGGAACTCGAGGTCGTGGACTGCAGCAACTCCAAGGCCGCGTACAAGGTCGAGCAGAAGAAGAGCGACGACTCGGGCTGCGACCGCAACAAGTACGCCGAGTACACCGAGACCGGTAGCAGCAGCGACTTCACCCTCTGCCTGTCGGAGTACTCGTCCAAGTAAGGGTTCGTTCCACGCGCGAGGGCCGTTGTTTCACGTGAAACAACGGCCCTCGGCGTTTTTGGCTCCCGCTGTTCGGGGTCATGTTTCACGTGAAACATGACCCCGCCGCGCGTTCTCAGCTCTGTTCCGCCCACCACTCCTTGAGCGCCGGCACCGCCGCGTCGTACTGCATCGGTCCGTTCTCCAGGCGGAGCTCCAACAGGAACTTGTAGGCCTGGCCGATGGCTGGGCCCGGTCCGATGCCCAGGATCTCCATGATCTGGTTGCCGTCGAGGTCGGGCCGGATCGCGTCCAGCTCCTCCTGCTCCTGGAGCTGGGCGACACGCTCCTCCAGGCCGTCGTACGCGCGCGAGAGAGCGGTGGCCTTGCGCTTGTTCCGCGTCGTGCAGTCGGAGCGGGTCAGCTTGTGGAGACGGCTGAGGAGCGGGCCCGCGTCACGCACGTAGCGGCGGACCGCCGAGTCCGTCCACTCCCCGGTGCCGTATCCGTGGAAGCGCAGGTGCAACTCGACCAGGCGCGAGACGTCCTTCACGAGGTCGTTGGAGTACTTCAGCGCCAGCATCCGCTTCTTGGTCATCTTGGCCCCCACCACCTCGTGGTGGTGGAAGGAGACCCGCCCGTCCTCCTCGAAGCGACGCGTCCGCGGCTTGCCGATGTCATGCAGCAGCGCGGCCAGACGCAGGGTGAGGTCGGGGCCGTCCTCCTCCAGTGCCATCGCCTGCTCCAAAACGATCAGCGAGTGGTCGTAGACGTCCTTGTGCCGATGGTGCTCGTCCCGCTCCAGACGCAGGGCGGGCAGCTCGGGCAGCACACGGTCGGCGAGCCCCGTGTCGACGAGCAGCGTCAGCCCCTTGCGCGGGTACGCGGAGAGGATCAGCTTGTTCAGCTCGTCGCGCACACGCTCGGCCGAGACGATCTCGATGCGGTCGGCCATCGCCTTCATCGCCTCGACGACGTCCGGTGCCACCTCGAAGTCGAGCTGCGCCCCGAAGCGCGCGGCTCGCATCATCCGCAGTGGGTCGTCGGAGAAGGACGACTCGGGGGTACCCGGCGTCCGCAGAACACGGGCGGCGAGATCGTCGAGCCCACCGTGCGGATCGATGAACTCCTTCTCGGGAAGCGCCACAGCCATCGCGTTCACCGTGAAGTCACGGCGCACCAGATCTTCCTCGATGGAGTCGCCATAGGACACCTCGGGCTTGCGCGAGGTCCGGTCGTACGCCTCCGAGCGGTACGTCGTCACCTCGATCTGAAAGCTCTGATCAACGTCTCCGACGCGGGCGTCCTTCTGCGCTCCTACCGTGCCGAAGGCGATCCCGACCTCCCACAGGGCATCCGCCCAGGGGCGCATGATCTTCAGTACGTCCTCGGGGCGGGCGTCGGTCATGAAGTCCAGGTCGTTGCCGAGCCGGCCCAGGAGGGCGTCCCGGACCGAGCCGCCTACGAGGGCGAGCGAGAACCCTGCCTCCTGAAAACGACGTGCGAGTTCGTCGGCGACGGGGGACACCCGCAGCAGCTCGCTCACCGCGCGGCTCTGCACCTGGTTCAGTGCACTGGGACTGTCTTCGTTGGCGTTCGACACAACAGAAAAGGGTACGTGGCCCCGAAGCCCGAGGGCGCCTTCATTAAACGTGCACAGGCATTTGCCCTGCTCCGTGTGCGGACACCGCCACAGATACGCTCACATAAAGGAGTAGCACCGGCTCTTCTCCCGATCTTGTGGAGCGGACCGCGGCACTTACCCCCGGCGCGCATCGTTACCATGCGTGGACGCACATTCCGACGACCACTGACGACGAGGGACGGGCGAGCGCGTGGCCGAGGCGGCAGACTTCCAGGGGACCAGTCCCTCACCTGCCCGCCGGTGGCTGCGGCGCACGGGGGCACTGCTCGCCGGGGCACCTCTGCTGGCCGGCGTTCTTCAGCTACCCGCGCCTGCGCCCTCGTACGCCTCGGAGCCCAGCGCCGCGGCCGAGGTCGGCGGCTCCCGCACGGTCGATGTCTCCCTGGACTCGCTCAGCCCGCACGTTCCCTCCGACGACGACACGCTCACCGTCTCGGGCCGGATCATCAACAAGGGCAAGCAGGCGATCACCGCCGCGCACGTCGGTCTGCGGGTCGGCCCGACGCTGGAGGGGCGCTCAGCGATCGACGACGCCGCGAAGAACGACCCCTACGCGGGCACGGACGTCGGCGGCAAGTACGTCGCGAAGTTCGCGAGGCTGGCGCCGGGTGTCGCGCAGACGTTCAGCATCTCCGTCCCCGTCGACAAGCTGGATCTTGGCTCCGACGGCGTCTACCAGCTCGGTGTCACGCTCACCGGCCGGACCGCCACCGCACCGTACGACCAGATCCTCGGTATCGAGCGGACCTTCCTGCCCTGGCAGCCGGAGGCCGCGGGCGCGAAAAGCAGGACGACGTATCTCTGGCCGCTGATCTCGACGTCCCACATGACGGCCGAGACGGGTTCGAACGAGCAGCAGACCCCCGTCTTCGCGGACGACGACCGCCTGGCCGCCGAGCTCTCCCCCGGCGGCCGCCTGGAGCGGCTCCTCAGCCTCGGCAAGGACCTCGACATCACCTGGGTCGTCGACCCGGACCTGCTGGCTTCTGTCGACGCCATGACGCGCAGCTACCGGGTCCAGGTGAACGGCTCCAGCAAGACGACCACGGCAGGTACGCACCAGGCAGTGGCCAAGCAGTGGCTCAGCGAGCTGGAGAAGGCGGTCGAGGACGAGGAAGTCGTCGCGCTTCCCTTCGCCGACCCGGATCTGGCGTCGCTGGCTCACAGCGGTACGACCGTGGCCGGGTCACTGAGCCACCTCAAGGACGCCACCACCGTGGCCGGGACGACCGTGGAGTCGATCCTCCATGTGACCCCCAGCACTGAATACGCATGGCCCGTGAACGGCGCGATCGACCCGTCGATCGTCAAGGTCGCGACCTCGGCCGGTGCCGACACCGTCCTCTCCCGCAGCGACAGCCTGCGGGAGACCGGCGCGCTCCCGTACACGCCCTCGGCGGCCCGGCCGATCGGCGGCGGCACCAGCGCGGTGGTCGCGGACGCCCGTCTGTCGACGGCGTTCCAGGGCGACATGACCCTGGCCGACAACTCCACGCTCGCCGTGCAGCGGTTCCTCGCCCAGAGCCTGATGCTCACCCGCCAGGCCCCGGACAGAGAGCGGAGCGTCGTGATCGCTCCGCAGCGCATGCCGACCGCCAGCCAGGCTCAGACGATGGCGCAGGCACTGACAGAGCTGCAGGGCGGGAACTGGTCACAGTCCGCCGAGCTGTCCGCGGCCACCAAGGCCAAGCCGGACGCCGGTGCCACCACCCGGGTCCCGTCGGCATCCTCGTACCCGTCCTCGCTGCGCAAGCAGGAGCTGCCGCAGACGGCCTTCGGACAGATCAAGGGCACGCAGAAGAAGCTCGACAGCTTCCAGGTGATCCTCGCGGACAAGTCCCGTGTGGTCACCCCCTTCGGGCGGGCCATGGACCGGTCGATGTCCACCTCCTGGCGCGGCAGGGCCGTCGAGGCGGCGGCGTATCGCGACGGGGTGGAGAAGTACCTCGTCGAACTCACCGAGAGCGTCGGGCTGATCGACAAGTCCGAGGCGAAGCTCTCGGGCCGCAGTGCCACGATCCCGGTCACCGTGCAGAACAACCTCGTGCAGGGCGTCGACCACCTGGTACTACGTCTCACGTCCAAACAGCCGAGCCGTCTCAGCATCGGTGACGGTGTCTGGGAGGAGCACCCGGTCGAGGTCTCGGGCGGGCACAGCCAGTCGGTGAAGTTCACCACCAATGCCCATGCCAACGGCCGGGCCGCGGTGGTCGCCCAGCTGTACACCCAGGACGGCGAGGAGTACGGACCCGAGGTGACCTTCGACGTGAAGGTCACCGAGATCACGCCCACGGTGATGCTGGTCATCGCCGGCGGTGTCCTGCTGCTCGTGCTCGCCGGATTCCGGATGTACACGCAGCGCAAGCGGGAGGCCGCCCGCCAGGCCGCGCAGGAAGCGGCGAACACCCCCGCCGACGGCGCGGAGAGCAGTGACGACACGGAGGGCGATCGCGAGCCGGCGTCCGCCGAGTCGAAGGCGCACGACCCGGAGCACCCGAGTGACCCTTCACCGGACACCGCACCGGAAATCACCGACCCGTCCGGCACGGGTGAGAGAGTGGACCGTTGAGCGATGTCGTGGCCGGTGGGCCCGGGGACGATGAGGTGGGGTAACCATGAACGCGCCGTACGACGGTGACCGCGGTCAGGGCGCGGGGGGCTCCGGCTACCCCGACGGCCCGCCGCAGGGCCCGCCGGAACCTGGCGAGGTGCCTCCGCAGCCCGCAGCCGAGGTGTACTTCCAGGACGCCTACGCCCAGGATCCCTACCGAGCACAGGATCTGTCCGCCCAGGACCCTGTCACCGAGGCCCTCTACGACCGCGCCGCGCATCCCCCACCGCCGCCCGGCACCTACCAGCCGCAGCCGCCGCTCTACTCCCAGCCACCCCAGTCTCCGTACGCCCCCGACCCCCGTGTGTGGGCACAGACCCCGGCGCCCGAGCCGGAGGGCCCCACTCAGTACCTGCCGTACGGGGACGACCCCCGTACGACGCAGTTCGTGGGTGTGGACGACCTGGTGACCCAGGCCGGCCAGGAGCGCCAAGAACCGGACGCGTTCGCTCACCTCTTCAGGGACCAGCAGCAGGGTGGCGTCCAGCCTCCTGCCGGGCCGCCCGTCGTGCCCTCTCCGGCAGCGGAACCGGCTCCGGGCGCCGCAGCCCCTTCGGCACCCGCGTCCGCGCCGCCGGCCGCCGCCGCGAAGAAGCCCGGAGGCCGCGCGTCGGGTCTGCTGAAGTCGAGCGCGGTGATGGCGGCCGGGACCATGGTCTCCCGCCTCACCGGCTTCATCCGCTCCGCCCTGATCGTCGCGGCTCTGGGCGTCGGCCTCCTCGGTGACACCTTCCAGGTCGCGTACCAGCTGCCGACGATGATCTACATCCTGACCGTCGGCGGCGGCCTGAACTCCGTCTTCGTACCGCAGCTGGTGCGTGCCATGAAGGAAGACGAGGACGGGGGTGAGGCATACGCCAACCGGCTGCTGACCCTCGTCATCGTGGTTCTCGGCGTGCTCACCGCGCTCGCAGTACTCGCCGCGCCGCTTCTGGTCCGCGCGCTGTCGACGAGGGTCGCGGGCGATGAGGCGGCCAACGGCGTCGCCGTCACCTTCGCCCGCTACTTCCTGCCCACGATCTTCTTCATGGGCATTCACGTGGTGATGGGCCAGATCCTCAACGCGCGCGGCAAGTTCGGCGCGATGATGTGGACCCCGGTCCTCAACAACGTCGTCATCATCGTGACGCTCGGACTGTTCATCTGGGTGTACGGCACCTCGGGCAGCTCCCACATGGAGGCTTCGACCATCCCGCCGGAGGGCGAGCGACTGCTCGGCATCGGCGTCCTGCTCGGCCTCGTCGTCCAGGCCATCGCGATGATCCCGTACCTGCGTGAGACCGGCTTCCGGCTGCGGCTGCGCTTCGACTGGAAGGGCCACGGACTCGGCAAGGCGGCGATGCTCGCCAAGTGGACCGTGCTCTTCGTCCTCGCCAACCAGGCCGGCGCGATCGTCGTGACCCAGTTGTCCACCGCAGCGGGCAAGGACTCCCCGGTCAAGGGCACCGGCTTCGCCGCCTACGCCAACGCGCAGCTCATCTGGGGCCTCCCGCAGGCCATCATCACGGTCTCCCTGATGGCCGCCCTGTTGCCACGGCTCGCGCGCTCGGCCCACGAGGGCGACACCGGAGCGGTCCGCGACGACATCTCGCAGGGCCTGCGCACGACGGCCGTGGCGATCGTGCCGATCTCCTTCGGCTTCGTCGCACTCGGCGTCCCGATGTGCACGCTGATGTTCGGTGCCTCCGGAACCAGCGAGGCGACGAACATGGGCTACATGCTGATGGCCTTCGGCCTCGGCCTGATCCCGTACTCCGTGCAGTACGTCGTGCTGCGGGCCTTCTACGCGTACGAAGACACCCGCACCCCCTTCTACAACACGGTCATCGTGGCCGTGGTCAACGCCAGTGCCTCCGCGCTCTGCTTCCTCCTGCTTCCGCCCCGCTGGGCGGTCGCGGGCATGGCCGCCTCGTACGGTCTCGCCTATGCGATCGGTGTCGGGGTCGCGTGGAGCCGGCTGAGCAAGCGGCTGGGCGGCGACCTGGACGGCGGCCGCGTCCTGCGCACCTACGCGCGGCTCGCGATCGCGACGGTACCGGCCGCGCTGCTCAGCGGCGCGGCCTGCTACGGAATCGGCCACACACTGGGACAGGGCGTCGGCGGCTCGCTCGCCTCCCTGCTCGGCGGTGGTGTCGTACTGCTCGGTGTCTTCTTCGTCGCGGCGCGGCGGATGCGTATCGAGGAACTGAACGGAATGGTCGGCATGGTCCGCGGGCGCCTTGGGCGCTGAGTGCGGGGTAGGCGCACAACCATCGCCCGCGACCGCGTGTCGTGCAGAGGGACGGACTGTGGGCACAATTGGCTTTGGCGTCGGACGACGTGCAACGGATGGGGAGGCAGGAGCGACGGTGGCAGAACGGAGCACAGCTGCCGTCGACGTGGCAGACAACAGCGGCGACGAGCCGCTGACCGCGAAGGCGGACCAGTCCACGGCCGACGGGGTGGCCCAGAACCGGGAGCGGGACACGGACAGCTCGGAGAGCGAAGAGGCACACGGGAGCGGGGCGAACGAGAGCCCCGGCAGGACATCACCGCCCGAGCTGCACAGTGGTCACAAACTCGCCAGACGCTACCGCCTGGAGGAGTGTGTCACTCGTCTGGACGGTTTCAGCAGTTGGCGTGCGGTGGACGAGAAGCTCCGTCGTGCCGTCGGTGTGCACCTGCTGCCCGCCGACCATCCGCGAGCGCGCTCCGTCCTGGCGGCGGCCCGTTCGTCCGCCCTGCTGGGTGATCCCCGGTTCGTCCAGGTCCTGGACGCGGTCGAGGAGAACGACCTCGTCTATGTGGTGCACGAATGGCTGCCGGACGCCACGGATCTGACAACGCTTCTGGCCGCCGGACCGCTGGAGGTGCACGAGGCGTACCAGATGGTCAGCCAGGTCTCCCAGGCGATGGCCGCCGCGCATCGCGAGGGGCTGGCTCATCTGAAGCTGACCCCGGGCGCCGTGCTGCGCACCTCGTCCGGCCAGTGGCGTATCCGGGGCCTCGCCGTGAACGCCGCGCTCCGCGGCATCACGTCGGACACCCCGCAGCGCACGGACACGGAAGCGATCGGCGCGCTGCTGTACGCGGCGCTCACCCAGCGCTGGCCTTACGAGGACGACGCGTACGGACTGTCCGGGCTGCCCAAGGGCGTCGGTCTCATCCCGCCCGACCAGGTACGGGCAGGCGTGCACCGCGGCCTGTCCGAGCTCGCGATGCGCGCGCTCGTCAACGACGGTGCGACCGCGTCCCGCCAGGAGCCTGCGTGCACCACGCCGGAGGAACTGGTGAAGGCCGTCGGCGAGATGCCGCGCATCAAGCCGCCGGAGCCTGCCTTCACGCCTCCGCCGGAGTACCAGCGCACGACGTACCAACAGGGCAGCTACGGCCGCCCCGCCCCTCACCCGGGCGCCACCCAGGTGTTGCCTGCGCCGCTGCCCCCGCTGCAGACCCGCACCGGCAAGGCCCTCAAGTGGGCTGTGTCCGCGCTGCTGATCGCCGCGCTGGGCCTCGGCAGCTGGCAGCTCGCGGACGCGCTCATGGATCACGAGAAATCCGATGAGACGGGTAACACCCGGACGACGGACGAGAACGACAAGAACGGCGCCGAGGCGAAGCCGGCCAAGCCGATCACGATCCGGGGCGCCGAGGAGTACTACCCGGACGGAAAGCCCCAGCACGCCAACGACGCGGGCCTGACGTACGACAAGGACAGTTCCACGTACTGGAGGACGTACTCCTACAGGGGCGGTCCTGAACTGGCGCCCTTCAAGGACGGCGTCGGCATCGTCTACGACCTCGGCTCCGAGCACGAGGTGTCGGCGGCGTCGATAGGGCTGTACTACGCGGGCGACCACACGACGGCCACGCTGTACGCGGCCGACTCACTGTCATCATCCGCGTCTCTCAGTTCCATGAAGAAGATCGCGTCGGGCAAGACCAGCACCACGGACCTGAAGATCTCCGCCAAGAAAACGGTGAAGACCCGGTACGTTCTGGTCTGGATCACGGCGGTGCCGAACGCGTCCGGCGATCAGTTCAGCGGCGCCGGCTACAAGCAGGCGATCACCGACGTGAAGTTCACCGGCTGAGCAGTCACAGAGGGGGAGGGGGTTCGATGGCGGACGACGTCTACAGCGAAGTAGGCGATCAGGACCTCCTCGCCCGTCATGTCGAGGGCGACCCTGACGCCTTCGGCGAGCTCGTGCGGCGTCACCGTGACCGGCTCTGGGCGGTGGCCCTGCGGACGCTGGGCGACCGCGAGGAAGCCGCTGACGCCGTCCAGGACGCCCTCGTCTCCGCCTACCGGGCCGCCCACACCTTCCGCGGCCAGTCGGCCGTCACAACCTGGCTGCACCGGATCACGGTGAACGCCTGTCTGGACCGTGCCCGCAAGGCGGCCTCCAGGAAGACCTCCCCCGTGGACGACACCGAACGCCTTGAGCAGCTCCTGGAGCCGCACGAGTCCGCCTCGGCCCCGGCCGAGCGCAACGATCTGCACCGTGAGCTGCTGGAGGCGCTGGGCACCCTGCCCACCGACCAGCGGGCCGCGCTCGTCCTGGTGGACATGCAGGGCTACCCCGTGGCGGAGGCCGCCAGCCTGCTCGATGTGCCGACCGGTACGGTCAAGAGCCGCTGTGCGCGTGGCAGAGCCAGACTGCTCCCCCTGCTCAAACATCTGCGTACGGACAGCGGGAGCGACAGAGCGAGTAAGAAGTCGAGTGGGGGAAGGAACCGTACGCAGGGGACATCCGTCCCACCCGCAGCAGGACCACATGACGGACCAAGCGATTCAGCTGCTGTGAAGGGCGGAGGTGGGCGAGCGTGACATCCACGACCGACACGGCCGGGCACCCGGAAGTCACGGAGATCTCCGACCTCACCGAAGGTCTGCTCCCCTCATCCCGGTCGACGGATGTGCGTCGCCACCTGGACGGCTGCACGCTCTGCGCAGACGTGTACGACTCATTGGAAGAGATCCGCGGCATGCTCGGCACGCTGCCGGGTCCGCCCCGCATGCCTGATGACGTAGCGGGACGCATCGACGCCGCTCTCGCAGCCGAGGCCCTCCTGAATGCCACGGCACCCGCCGCCGCGGAAGCAGGCGCCCTGTCGTCCATCAGTGCCTCGCACTCGATGTCCGACGACGAGCGCGAGGGCGGCAGCGACGGCAGCGACGACAGCGACGACAGCGACGACAGCGGACATGTTTCACGTGAAACATCGACCGTGACGGATCGCCCCGCAGGACGCCCTCGGGGGGCCACCGGACCAGGACGCACGAACCGTCCACGCCGGGGGCGCCGCAGGACCGTCGTCCTGGGCGCCATGTTCACGGCCGCCGCACTGGGGCTGGGCGGTCTGTTCATCCAGTCGATGGTGAGCGACAGCTCGGACAAGGACCCCGCGTCGGCAAACCCGACGCAGAGCGACTCCGCGAACACCTTCGCCGGCGAGAAGCTGGACAGCCAGGTCGAGGACCTTCTCGCCAAGGCGGAGAAGAAGGACAGCGGCCCTCGCAGCTCCCGCCCCCAGGGCACCGCGTCCGCCGATGGCCCGAAGGTCCTGAACACACCCACGGACTCGATCCCCAGCTGCATCCAGCAGGGGATCGGCCGCAACGCGGCTCCGCTCGCCTCCAAGGAAGGCTCCTACAAGGGCACGGAGGCGTATCTCGTGGTGCTGCCCGCCGCCACCGACACCACCCGGGTCACGGCATACGTCGTCGACTCCGCCTGTGTGGACAAGCCGTCGATCACCGCCGGCAGGGTTCTGCTGGAGCACTCCTACCCGCTGGACTGAGCACGCTCGGCTCCGCCACGGGCCACATTCAGCACACTGCGCACCGACCATGGGACCCCCTGTGGCGACTCGTCTTCGTGTGCCTGGACACAGTGGGAATGCGCGCCCCTTAGGATCCGTTGGGTGGGGTGAGAGTTCCGAGAGAAGCTCCCCCGGTCGTACGTAGCAGTCCCCAGAGACGAGGAATCAATCCGTGAGCGACGTCCGTAACGTGATCATCATCGGCTCCGGGCCCGCCGGCTACACGGCGGCGCTCTACACCGCGCGCGCGTCGCTCAAGCCTCTTGTGTTCGAGGGCGCCGTCACCGCGGGCGGCGCCCTCATGAACACGACCGAGGTGGAGAACTTCCCCGGCTTCCAGGACGGCGTCATGGGCCCTGAGCTCATGGACAACATGCGGGCGCAGGCCGAGCGCTTCGGTGCGGAGCTGATTCCGGACGACATCGTCTCGGTCGACCTCAGCGGTGAGATCAAGACCGTCACGGACACCGCGGGCACCGTGCACCGGGCGAAGGCTGTCATCGTCACCACCGGCTCCCAGCACCGCAAGCTGGGGCTGCCGAAGGAGGATGTCCTCTCCGGACGCGGCGTCTCCTGGTGCGCGACCTGTGACGGCTTCTTCTTCAAGGACCAGGACATTGCCGTGATCGGCGGCGGCGACACCGCTATGGAGGAGGCCACCTTCCTCTCCCGGTTCGCCAAGTCCGTGACCATCGTCCACCGGCGCGAAACGCTGCGCGCCTCCAAGGCGATGCAGGAGCGTGCCTTCGCCGACCCGAAGATCAAGTTCGTCTGGGACAGCGAGGTCGCCGAGATCCAGGGCGAGCAGAAGCTCTCCGGTCTGACGCTGCGCAACCTCAAGACCGGCGAGACGTCCGAACTCCCCGTCACCGGGCTGTTCATCGCGATCGGCCATGACCCGCGCACAGAGCTCTTCAAGGGCCAGCTCAACCTGGACGGAGAGGGGTACCTCGAGGTTGAGGCGCCCTCGACCCGGACGAACCTGACGGGTGTCTTCGGCGCCGGCGATGTCGTCGACCACACCTACCGCCAGGCGATCACCGCGGCCGGCACCGGCTGCTCCGCTGCTCTCGATGCCGAGCGCTTCCTCGCCGGACTCGCGGACGGCGAAGCTGCGGAGCCCGAGAAGACCGCTGTCTGACCCCCATCCGCCCCACCGCACCAACCAGTTAAGGAGCCCGCTGTGGCCGGCACCCTGAAGCACGTGACCGACGACTCTTTCGAGGAGGACGTCCTCAAGAGCGACAAGCCCGTACTGGTGGACTTCTGGGCCGCCTGGTGCGGTCCGTGCCGCCAGATCGCGCCGTCTCTCGAGGCCATCGCCGCCGAGTACGGCGACAAGATCGAGGTCGTCAAGCTCAACATCGACGAGAACCCGGGTACGGCCGCCAAGTACGGCGTCATGTCCATCCCGACCCTGAACGTCTACCAGGGTGGCGAGGTCGCCAAGACCATCGTGGGTGCCAAGCCGAAGGCCGCGATCGTGCGCGACCTCGAGGACTTCATCACCGAGTAGTTCAGCAAGCCGTCGCCCGCAGGCGACGATGTTTCACGTGAAACATGGATGGGCCGACCCAAGCGGGTCGGCCCATCCATATGTCAGGCCGGGCCGACGATCGAACAGCCAGTCTTCTCCACCGGACCGCGCGACGAGCCCTACAACGGACGCAGAGCTGGTTCCTTCTGTACGGCCCCCAACAACCGGTCGAGCGCCAACTCCACGTCTTCCTTCCAGGAGAGCGTCGTCCGTAGCTCCAGGCGCATCCGTGGGTACGTCGGGTGTGGCCGAACGGTCTTGAAACCCACGGCCAGCAGGTGGTCGGCAGGCAGGACGCAGGCCGGCTCCTTCCACCGGGCGTCCCCGAAGGCCTCGATGGCCTTGAAGCCCCGCCGCAGCAGATCCTTGGCAACCGTCTGGACCATCACACGCCCGAGCCCCTGGCCCTGGAAGTCCGGCAGGATGAAGGCCGTCATCAGCTGGATCGCATCAGGCGAGACGGGGCTCGTGGGGAATGCCGTCGAGCGCGGTACGTAGGCGGGCGGTGCGTACAGCACGAAGCCCACCGGTACGTCGTCCACATAGACAACCCGGCCGCATGATCCCCACTCCAGCAGGACGGCGGAGATCCATGCTTCCTTCTCCAGGTCGGGGGTTCCTGCCTTTACCGCGGCCTGGCCGCTGACTGGGTCCAACTCCCAGAAGACACACGCGCGACAGCGCTCGGGAAGGTCCTGAAGGTTGTCCAGCGTGAGCGGTACGAGCCGGCGCCCCATGAAGGCAGTTCCTCACTTCCTTCGCCCGCGGCGTCGCGGGCGGCTGTCAGAGCGCTCCGTTCCCTGAGCAGGCTGCCGACGAACCCGCCGACCGCCCCGATCCCAAGCCCCGCGCTCACCAGTCCGGTGCGGCTCACCGTTCGCATGGCCTCCGCCTTCCCACAGAAGGTGCTGGCAGGTGAATGAGCCTTACCCGATCGCATCGTATCGACGAAGCGATTCCATCGATACCGCCAGAAAGCAAAGAGCGGGCCGTGTTCCGGTACACACCGGACACGGCCCGCTCCGCTGGTCGGCCGGTCGGAATCGACCCGCCGACCCAAACTCAGGACTCCGTGTCCTCGGAGTCGTCGTCCAGCAGACTCTTCTGCAGAACGGGCCCCTCACCCGGTGCGAGCGACCCGAGGATCCGCTCAAGGTCCTCCATCGAGGCGAATTCGACGGTGATCTTGCCCTTCTTCTGGCCGAGGTCGACCTTCACCCGGGTCTCGAAACGATCCGAGAGACGGGTCGCAAGATCACTCAGCGCCGGAGAGACGAGAGCGCCGGCCCGCGGCCCCTTGGAACGCGGAGCCGACTGCGGCCGAGAACCCATGAGCGTAACAATCTCCTCGACAGCCCGCACCGAGAGCCCCTCGGCCACGATCCGATGAGCCAGTCGGTCCTGCTCCTCCGAATCCGCGACAGAGAGCAGAGCCCGCGCATGTCCGGCGGAAAGAACCCCGGCGGCGACTCGACGCTGAACCGACGGCGAGAGCTTCAGCAGACGCAGAGTGTTGGAGACCTGAGGACGTGACCGGCCGATCCGATCCGCCAGTTGATCGTGCGTGCAGTTGAAGTCCTGGAGCAGCTGATCGTAGGCGGCAGCCTCTTCCAAGGGATTCAGCTGAGCTCGGTGCAGGTTCTCCAGGAGGGCGTCCAGAAGAAGTTTCTCGTCGTCCGTGGCTCGCACGATCGCCGGGATGGCCTCAAGCCCCGCCTCGCGGCAGGCCCTCCAGCGCCGCTCGCCCATGATGAGCTCGTAGCGTGACGGTCCCGCCTGCCGTACGACGACCGGCTGAAGAAGCCCGACCTCCTTGATGGAGGTGACCAGTTCTGCGAGAGCGTCGTCGTCGAACACCTCTCGGGGCTGGCGTGGGTTCGGCGTGATGAAGTCGAGAGGCAGCTCGGCGAAGTATGCACCCACAGGTGCCGCCGGAGCCTCCCCGAACACGCTCGTCGGCGACTCTTCCGTTTCAGGTGAAACAGAGGCAGGCGGAAGTGCGGCCACCTTGGCCGCAGCCACCCCGCGCTCCGCGGTGAGCACCGGTACGGCTCCCGGCGACGTGGATGCTCCACCCATCGCCGGCGGCACTGCCTTTTCCCCTGTCGGTGCAGCAGGGATCAGTGCGCCGAGACCACGGCCCAACCCCCTCCGTCGCTCGCTCACTGGATCCCCTCCACGATGCTCTGTTCGTTGTGTGCGCCCATGTGGGCGTGCTGCGCGTCGTAGGCCACGCCTGCTCCGCGCAATGCGATCTCTCGCGCCGCCTCAAGATACGAGAGGGCGCCACTCGACCCCGGGTCGTAGGTCAGCACCGTCTGCCCGTAGCTGGGGGCTTCGGAGATACGGACCGAGCGCGGAATGCTCGTCCGTAGCACCTCCTCGCCGAAGTGGCTGCGTACCTCGTCGGCTACCTGAGATGCGAGGCGCGTCCTGCCGTCGTACATGGTGAGCAGGATCGTCGACACGTGCAGGTCGCGGTTGAGGTGCCCCCGCACGAGGTCGACGTTGCGCAGCAGTTGGCCCAAGCCCTCCAGGGCGTAATACTCGCACTGGATCGGGATGAGGACCTCGGCGCCCGCGACGAGCGCGTTGACCGTCAGCAGGCCCAGAGAGGGCGGGCAGTCGATGAGGATGTAGTCCAGCGGCTGCTCGTACGCCTGGATCGCCCGTTCCAGGCGGCTCTCACGTGCCACCAGGGACACCAGCTCGATCTCCGCGCCGGCGAGATCGATCGTGGCAGGCGCACAGAAGAGGCCCTCGACATCGGGGACTGGCTGAACGACCTCGGAGAGTGGCCTGCTGTCGATCAGCACGTCGTAGATCGAAGGAACCTCGGCGTGATGGTCTATGCCCAGCGCAGTGGAGGCATTGCCCTGGGGATCCAGATCGATCACCAGGACACGGCCGCCGTGTAGCGCAAGTGAGGCAGCAAGGTTGACCGTGGTCGTGGTCTTACCGACCCCGCCCTTCTGGTTGGCAACCACCATCACGCGGGTCTGCTCAGGCCGTGGCAGGCTCTCGCCCGCTCGACCTAGAGCCTCCACAGCAAGTTGGGCAGCACGACCGATGGGAGTGTCGTCCATCGGGGGCGGTGTTTCACGTGAAACATCGTCCCCGATCGACTCGGCTCGGGGACCGGGGACCGGATCGGTCATCGGTCCCGCGATGTTGGCGTCGGACCGCAAGGATTCACTCTCCTCGACTTCAGGCTCGCAATGAACAGAGCCTCCCATGCCTTCGGGGTCGTGAACCAGCGAGGCCCGTGCTTCTGTGGAGAAATCCACCTCTGTGGACAACTCCGTACCCTCTCCGGGGGGCGCGCTGGCGCCAGGAGAGGACCCTTTCCTGAAAGATCCAAGGGATCCCAGGGGGTTACGGTCGCGGGGTTCGGCCGCGGCGTGGCTACGACCGATGATGCCGTGCAGCAGTGAGCGACGTTTCACGTGAAACACGATGCACAGCACGCGGGGCCGACACCGCGCGACACTCCGGCACGCATAGGTGGGGCAGCTTGTGTGGAGTACGTCCCGTCGTCAGGACGGATCAGTCAGCGAGTCCGCAATCCGACAACACGTACTCACGGAACGAACCCACCACCCCGACAGCACGCACCTGCGACCGGTCGCCACTGCCGGACAGCCGTCAGCGGCGCCTTCTGACTCTTCCCGCCCGCGCCGCCTTCGCCCGTTTGGCCGCGAAACGCACGCCCCCGGGGCTCTCCCCGACCTCTACACGCACCACGGTGGCCAGCGGATCCACAGCACCCTCACCGACGTGCAGCACAGTGGTGTCCACGGCTCCGAGCTTACTCAGGGCGGCCCCAGCGCTCTTGACCTCTTCCTCCGCGGTGTCGCCCTTGAGGAGCAGCATTTCTCCGTACGGGCGCAGTAGCGGCACACCCCAAGCCGCGAGGCGATCCAGCGGAGCCACCGCCCGGGCCGTCACCACGTGGACCGGCTGCAGCGTGCCGAGGACCTCCTCAGCCCGCCCGCGGACGACGGTGACATGGTCGAGCCCGAGCAGCTCGACCACCTCGGTGAGGAAGTTCGTGCGCCGCAGCAGCGGCTCAAGCAGCGTGATCTTGAGGTCCGGGCGGACGAGCGCCAGGGGGATGCCGGGTAGCCCGGCACCGGACCCCACGTCACACACCGTCACACCCTCGGGGACCACTTCCGATAGCACGGCACAGTTCAGCAGATGCCTTTCCCACAGTCGGGGCACTTCACGGGGACCGATCAGACCGCGTTGAACTCCCGCGTCGGCCAGCAACTCCGCGTAACGAACCGCGTCCGCGAAGCGATCACCGAATACCGCCCGAGCCTGCTCGGGCGCAGGGGGGAGCTCCGCTGCCTCCGTCACGGGGAACCGTCCTTCCGTACTGCTTGAGCGCACTACGCGCTGACTACAAGGACTATCAGGAACTTTTCAGAACTATCAGGCTGACAAAGTTCGGCCCCGCCTGCGAACACAGACGGGGCCGGGAGTACGACGTGTCAGTGCCGCGGCACTGGATCAGGCGGGGAGCACAACGACGAAGCGCTGCGGCTCCTCACCCTCGGACTCGCTGCGCAGGCCGGCAGCCTTGACGGCGTCGTGGACCACCTTGCGCTCGAAGGGGGTCATCGCCTGCATCTTCACCGGCTCGCCGGAGCTCCTGACCTCGGCCGCTGTCTTCGCGCCCAGCTCGGAGAGCTCCTCACGCTTCTTGGCGCGATAGCCCGCGATGTCCAGCATCAGCCGGCTGCGGTCCCCGGTCTCCCGGTGCACGGCCAGGCGGGTGAGTTCCTGGAGCGCCTCCAGCACCTCGCCGTCACGGCCGACCAGCTTCTGCAGGTCGCGGCTGTTGGAATCACTGATGATCGAGACAGCCGCACGGTCGGCCTCGACATCCATGTCGATGTCGCCGTCGAGGTCGGCGATGTCCAGCAGACCCTCAAGGTAGTCGGCCGCGATCTCGCCCTCCTGCTCCAGGCGGGTCAGGGTGTCGCCACCCTCAGGGGCAGCGGTGGTGGTGCCTTCCGTCACGGGATGGACTCCTTCTTACTTCTTGGACGGGGACTTGGGCCGCTGCGGGCCCTTGCGCTGTCCGGACTGGGCCTTGCTGCGGGTGCCACCGGACGCGGACTTGCCGCCTGCCGGCTTGGGGCCGGGCTTGGAGTCCTGCGGTTCGTCGGACTTGCTGAGGGAGGTCTTCGGCGCGGACTCGTCCGCGGCCTTGGCACCGCTCTGGACCGGGCCGGACTGCCGCTGGGACTTGCTCTGGCGCTTGGGCTGCTGGCGCTTGGGAGCGCCACCCGTCGCCGGGGTGCCGTCCTCGGTCTCGACCACGGTCGAAGCCTCGCTGGTCACCACGTTGCCGTCGGCCTGCGCCGCCAGGCCCGCCTTGGTCAGGCCGTTGATGAACTTGCGTTCGAAGTCGTTGCGGTCGCGGCCCTTGGCGACGATGGCCTTGACGATGGCCTTCTCCCCACGGCCGCGCGTCTTGCCGTGCTGCGTGACGCGCTTGTGCAGGCGCTCAAGGTACGAGGCCTGAGCCTTGGAACCCGGAGTCGGGTTGTTGTGGATGACGTACATCTGCTGGCCCATGGTCCACACGTTGGTGGTCAGCCAGTAGACGAGGACACCGACGGGGAAGTTGATACCGAAGACGGCGAACATGATCGGGAAGACGTACATCAGCATCTTCTGCTGCTGCATGAACGGCGTCTTCACCGTCGTGTCGACGTTCTTCGTCATCAGCTGACGCTGTGTGTAGAACTGCGAGAACGACATCAGGACGATCATGATCGCCGTGACGACACGCACATCGGTGATCGTCGAGCCCAGGGCCTGGACCTTGGAGTCGCTGTCCGTGAACTTCGCGGCCAGCGGAGCCCCGAAGATGTGCGCCTTCTGCGCGCTCTCCAGCAGCCGGTTGTTGATCACGCCGATGGTGTCGTTCGACGCGATGCTGTTGAGCACGTGGTACAGGGCGAAGAAGAACGGGGACTGCGCCAGGATGGGAAGGCACGAGGAGAGCGGGTTGGTGCCCGTCTCCTTGTACAGCTTCATCATCTCTTCGGACTGACGCTGCTTGTCGTTCTTGTAGCGCTCCTGGATCTTCTTCATCTCAGGCTGGAGCGTCTGCATCGCCCGAGTGGCCTTGATCTGCTTCACGAAGAGCGGGATCAGGCAGATACGGATCAAAATCACCAGGGACACGATGGACAAGCCCCAGGCCCAGCCCGTGTCAGGGCCGAAGATGCCGCCGTACACCGAGTGGAACTGGACGATGACCCAGGAAACGGGTGTCGTGATGAAGCTGAAAATGCCGGCAATCGTGTCCACTAATCAGGCTCCTTGAGCATGGGACGGAGTCTCGGCGGCCGGGCTCGAGGGATGGTTGGACATACCGTGCCCCTCGGTGGCCGGTTCGGCGGCGGAGTTCCCGCCCTTGCGTGCACGCCAGGCGTTACGCGGCATTTCGTGCCACCGCGGACGCTTGCGCGGCGGGACATGGTCCACACCGCCCAGCGACCACGGATTGCACCGCAGGATGCGCCAGGCGGTGAGTGCCGTTCCCTTGATCGCACCATGACGGTCGATGGCCTGGTACCCGTAGCGGGAGCACGACGGGTAGTACTTGCACACCGGCCCGAGCAACGGGCTGATCGTCCACTGGTACAGCTTGATAAGAGCCAGCAGCGGGTACTTCATCGCGCGCCCCCTCCCAGTAGCCGCTCCAGGGCGGCATCCAGGTCTCGGGCCAGCTGGGCATGGTCGGCGTCACCCGCACCGGGCAGCGCTCGTACGACTACCAGGCTACCGGGGGTCAGCAGAGCCACTCGCTCACGCATCAGATGGCGAAGCCGACGCTTCACCTTGTTGCGCACGACGGCTCCGCCCACGGCTTTGCTGACAACGAAACCCGCACGCGTCGGGGGAGCGCTCTCCCCAGGCGCGTGCGGGTCCGTTACACCGCCACGTAGATGGACGACAAGAAGCGGGCGTCCGGCCCGGCGTCCTCGGCGTACCGCGGTCGCGAAGTCCTCGCGCCGCCTCAGCCGATGCTCGGTAGGCAGCACGTCATGGCCTGTTAAGTGATCAGGCGGACAGGCTGGAGCGACCCTTGACACGGCGGTTCGCGAGAATCGCGCGGCCGGCGCGGGTGCGCATCCGCAGGCGGAAGCCGTGGGTCTTGGCACGACGACGGTTGTTCGGCTGGAAGGTGCGCTTGCTCACTCGGGGGCTCCAGAAAGAATCGGTAGTTGCGGGGTGCCGTCTTGGCTGTCACCGTGCGCCCACGAGTAGCTCGCTTACGCCCGAGTGCACCGCTTCCCGATCACTGTTCGCGATCTGTGCCCATCGGAGGCAGGCGGCAGCAGCCATCGACAACTCGACCTGGTTACGGTACGCGCGGCTGCGCCGTCCGGTCAAACCAGCGTTACGCAGGAGACACTGTCCACAGGCTGGGGACAACAACTTGAACCGCATGGGTCGCCCTGACTACCGTGGCCGGACTCCGGTTCGTTCCCTTCTCTCCGCTCCATCTCATTCGTTCCGGCCGCTCCAGCTGCTTCGTCCACCTCGCCCAGCGAGTTACAACCCGATCCGTCCCAGGAATCACACCTTCGTGGGACCCGTGAGAGAGCGTGCCCTGTGGCTGACGTACCTGCCGATCTTGCCGCAGTGTGGCCACGAGTATTGGAGCAACTTCTCGGCGAGGGCCGCGGGCAGGGCGTCGAGACGAAGGACGAGCACTGGATCAAGCGCTGCCAGCCGCTGGCGCTCGTGGCGGACACCGCGCTGCTCGCGGTCCCGAACGAGTTTGCGAAGGGCGTCCTGGAAGGGCGCCTGGCGCCGGTCGTCAGCGAAACCCTGAGCCGCGAGTGCGGCCGCCCGATCCGTATCGCGATCACCGTCGACGACTCGGTCGGGGAGTCCCCCACACCCCCGGCCCCGCCCGCCCAGCAGTCCCAGCCGCGTTATGAGGAGCCCGAGCACCCGTCCTCGCAGGGCCGCGACGGCTACCGGGGATACGGCCGCCACCGCGCGGACGCCCGTATGGACGACCACCCCCAGGGCCGCCCGGACCAGCAGCCGCCCTCCCACGAGGACCAGCTCCCGACGGCCCGCCCCGCATACCCCGACTACCAGCGGCCCGACCCCGGCGCCTGGCCGCGGCCCTCTCAGGACGACTACGGATGGCAGCAGCAGCGGCTGGGCTTCCCGGACCGTGATCCCTACGCGTCCCCGCCGCGGGACTACCGGCAGCAGCCGGGCCGCTCACCGTACGAGCAGCGGTCCGACTACGACCAGCCGCGCTCCGACTACGACCAGCGCCCGGACCGCCGTGAGCGGCATGAGCCGCCGTCTCCGTCCGGTATGGGGCATGTCCACCGCGGCGGTCCCGTCGGCTCGTCGCTGCCCGCCTCCAGTGGCGCACCGGGCCCACTGGCCGCGCAGCCGGCGCCCGCGACGGGCCCCGGCGAGCCCACCGCGCGACTCAATCCGAAATACCTCTTCGACACCTTCGTCATCGGTGCCTCGAACCGTTTCGCGCACGCGGCCGCGGTCGCCGTCGCCGAAGCGCCGGCCAAGGCGTACAACCCCTTGTTCATCTACGGGGAGTCCGGTCTCGGCAAGACGCACCTGCTGCACGCGATCGGGCACTACGCGCGCAGCCTCTACCCGGGCACCCGGGTGCGGTACGTGAGCTCCGAGGAGTTCACCAACGAGTTCATCAACTCAATCCGTGACGGCAAGGGCGACAGCTTCCGCAAGCGGTACCGCGAGATGGACATCCTGCTCGTCGACGACATCCAGTTCCTGGCGGACAAGGAGTCGACGCAGGAGGAGTTCTTCCACACCTTCAACACGCTCCACAACGCGAACAAGCAGATCGTGCTCTCCAGTGACCGGCCGCCCAAGCAGCTGGTGACGCTGGAGGACCGGCTGCGAAACCGTTTCGAGTGGGGACTCATCACTGATGTCCAGCCGCCCGAGCTGGAGACCCGTATCGCCATCCTCCGTAAGAAGGCGGTGCAGGAGCAGCTGAACGCCCCGCCGGAGGTGCTGGAGTTCATCGCGTCCCGCATCTCGCGCAACATCCGCGAGCTGGAGGGCGCGCTGATCCGGGTGACGGCGTTCGCGTCGCTCAACCGGCAGCCGGTGGACCTCGGTCTGACGGAGATCGTCCTCAAGGACCTGATCCCGGGCGGCGAGGACTCGTCCCCGGAGATCACCGCGCCGGCCATCATGGCGGCCACCGCCGACTACTTCGGCCTCACGGTGGACGACCTGTGCGGCTCCTCGCGCAGCCGGGTCCTGGTCACGGCCCGCCAGATCGCCATGTACCTCTGCCGCGAGCTCACGGACCTCTCCCTGCCGAAGATCGGCGCGCAGTTCGGCGGCCGCGACCATACGACCGTCATGCACGCCGACCGCAAGATCCGCGCGCTGATGGCCGAGCGCCGCTCGATCTACAACCAGGTCACCGAACTCACGAACCGCATCAAGAACGGCTGACACCCACGGCGGTACGTCGCCGACGGCGCCCCGGGACTCGTTCCCGAGGGCGCCTTTCACCGTTCCGGCACCGTCCTCAGCCGCTCCCGTACGCGTCCTGAGGACCGCTCGTACCCGTCCTGAGGACCGCAATCCGGAGACCCAGCGCCCTTCCCGGGCTCTCAGGGACCCTCGCAGACCCCTCCCGGACCGTGCCTGGAGCCGTTCCGCCGTTACCCGACAGCTATCGGCTGTTCGAATAGGCGCCTGGTTACGGCCGTCCTCCACAGATTCGGTGACTTTCTCCCGTCCACATCCTGGGGATCGAGAAGTTGTCCAGATCGTGTCCACAGGGGCTGCCGCTGAAGGAGCATCAGCCCAGCTCAGTCGCCTGTGGATTCGTGGACAAACGTTGTCCACAGGCTGTGGACAAGAAAATGATCCACAGGCTGTGCAGGAAGTTCTCCACCGGCGACCCACAGGCTAGAGCCAGTTGTCCCCAGTGATCGTCAGCTTCTCCACATCGCTGTCCACTGTTCGGCAACGCGACGCGCGTTCTCACCGTGTCGAGTGAAAGGCGTCACACGAAGGTGCCGGGGCGGCCTGTGGGGAACGTGGGCAAACCTGGGGACGGAGCTGGGGAGAACTACCCCCTCCCTGTGCATCGAGTGTGCAGAACTTTTCCCCGTCCACAGAAGGCGCCTGTTATCCACCGCCTCCACCCACAGGGCCGGTGGACAAAAAACCGGCTCTGACCTGCGAAAACGAGGTTATCCACGGTATCCACAGCCCCTACTACTACTACCAACTAGAGAGAGCCTGGCAACCGTTTCGAAGTCGGGGCTGTGCACAACTCTCGGTCGGCGCCCCAGGTGCCGCTCGGAACGACTTGACCCCGAGGGGCACCGACTGTCAGTGCGGTGCGTCAGACTGGTCCCCGGCGTCCGGCCCATCGGTGGGCTGAGCAACGCCGAGTCAGACGACGAAGGCCAAGCAGGGCGAGAGCGCCGGCAACAGACGGAGGCGGCAACGGTGAAGATCCGGGTGGAACGCGACGTACTCGCGGAGGCAGTGGCCTGGGCGGCACGCAGCCTCCCGGCCCGTCCACCGGCGCCTGTGCTCGCCGGCCTCCTTCTGAGGGCCGAGGAGGGTGCGCTGAGCCTCTCCAGCTTCGACTACGAGGTCTCGGCACGCGTCTCGGTGGACGCGGAGATCGACGAGGAAGGCACGGTGCTCGTCTCCGGCCGCCTGCTCGCCGACATCTGCCGCGCCCTCCCCAACCGCCCGGTGGAGATTTCCACAGACGGTGTACGGGCGACCGTGGTCTGCGGCTCCTCCCGCTTCACCCTCCACACCCTGCCGGTGGAGGAGTACCCGGCGCTGCCGCAGATGCCGTCCGCGACCGGCACCGTCCCCGGTGAGGTCTTCGCCTCCGCCGCGGCCCAGGTGGCCATCGCGGCGGGCCGTGACGACACGCTGCCCGTCCTCACCGGTGTGCGTATCGAGATCGAGGGCGACACGGTCACCCTCGCCTCGACCGACCGCTACCGCTTCGCGGTCCGCGAGTTCCTGTGGAAGCCGGAGAACCCGGAGGCGTCCGCCGTCGCCCTGGTGCCCGCCAAGACGCTCCTGGACACCGCCAAGGCCCTCACGAGCGGCGACAGCGTGATCCTGGCACTGTCCGGCTCCGGCGCCGGCGAGGGCCTGATCGGCTTCGAGGGAGCCGGCCGGCGTACGACCACGCGTCTGCTGGAGGGCGACCTCCCGAAGTACCGCTCGCTGTTCCCGACGGAGTTCAACTCGATCGCCGTCATCGAGACCGCCCCCTTCGTGGAGGCCGTCAAGCGTGTGGCTCTGGTCGCCGAGCGGAACACTCCGGTGCGACTGAGCTTCGAGCAGGGCGTGCTGATCCTTGAGGCCGGCTCCAGCGACGACGCACAGGCTGTGGAAAGGGTCGACGCCCAGCTGGACGGCGACGACGTCTCGATCGCCTTCAACCCGACCTTCCTGCTCGACGGACTGAGCGCCATCGACTCCCCGGTCGCGCAGCTCTCCTTCACGACGTCCACGAAGCCGGCGCTCCTCAGCGGCAGGCCCGCCCTGGACGCCGAGGCGGACGAGGCCTACAAGTACCTGATCATGCCGGTGCGGCTCAGCGGCTGACGAAGAGCCGCAGGTGAGGGCGTACGTCTGAGCGGCTATGCCCACAGGTGTGCAGGAGAGTCCGGGTTTAGGCTCGGACACCGGTACGAAAGTGCCCTCCTGCCACGTCGCTAGTGAAGGAACAACCTGATGGAGCTCGGTCTCGTCGGCCTCGGCAAGATGGGCGGCAACATGCGCGAGCGCATCCGCCGCGCGGGCCACACCGTCACCGGATACGACCGCAACCCGGACCTCGCCGACGTCCACAGCCTCAAGGAGCTTGTGGGCAGGCTCAAGGGTCCGCGTGTGGTGTGGGTGATGGTCCCGGCGGGGGGTCCCACCCAGGGTGTCATCGACGAACTCGGGGATCTGCTGGACGCCGGTGACGTCGTCGTGGACGGCGGCAACTCGCGCTGGACGGACGACGAGAAGCACGCAGGGGAGCTGGCGGCCAAGGGCATCGGCTTCGTGGACGCCGGCGTCTCCGGCGGCGTCTGGGG